>QMZV01000007.1 GCA_003663355.1 Candidatus Aenigmatarchaeota archaeon | reverse complement strand
TACGGAAATCCTATAACTCCTAGCTCTGTTGTAATCTTTGAAAAGGCATGGGTTTTTGAAATAGCTGTAAATGCCTTTAAAAATCAAATGAAGAATCTTTTTATTTGCGTGATTGGAATTCCTTGCCATAAGTGCATAAACTTCATCAAAACAATAAAAACCAAAAAAATACTTTACATTGGAGACCTAGACCCAACTTCTTTCTTTACTTTTCTCACTCTTTCCTATGCCAAAAGAAAACCGAATCCAAAGGATAAACCAAAGCTAAAGATTAATTATGCAGGAGTAACCTTAAAGGATTATCAAAAATATCTCTCTGCTAAAGAGGAATCTTTAATAAAAATTCCTGAGTATGAGAAGGTAATTTTAAATTTTGTTGAAAAGTTCAAACTTCAGAATCTAATGCGGGAGATAGAGTTCCTAAAAAGAACTGGAAGAAAAGTTGAAATAGAGGGAATATGTCGGTGTTTTAAAATAGTTCAAAGTAAGAAAATTCAGGAGGAAAAAATAAAGGAATTTGAAAACTATCTAAAAGTTAAATTGAAAATATAATGCATTTGGAAGCTTTTTTAATTTTATGATGGTGGATGAACTTGCCGAATGGTTGCACGAATGTAGAGAGGTGTTTCCAAAATTGAACAAGTACAAAATAACATGCGAGTACGGAAAACTTTCAAAGAATGTTTTAGGGTGTACCTCAAGATTGATCAGGAGGGAAATATCTGCGGATGATATTTTGTTGTTCGGAGAGAGCAGGAAACCAGAAAAAGAATTTGAGATTAAGATAAACGAGAAATTAAAAAAGATAGAGAGGGAGAATGTTAGGAAGGAAATTGTTCAGTACATAATGGTCCACGAGCTCCTTCATTTGGAGAACAAAGACCTATCTACGCTTTCCAAAAACTATAAAAAGAGAAAGAAGAAAAAAATTCATGTCAAAGAGTTTGATAATGAGGTGTTTGAAAGGTATAACAAGTTAAGAGAATTAAAGGGTTTATCCAGGATACAAAAAATTGAGGATTTAGAATTCGCCATTCATAAAATAATTTCAAAAATTTAAAGTTTTTAAAAACAAGTTATTAAATGGGCTTCGAAGACATAAGAAAAAGGATTGAAGAAATTTCAAAATTGATGAACTTAAGCGAGAAAGAAATTGATGTTTTGCTGAATTTTAAAAGAATTGTAAGAAAAGAATTAGAAGTTAATGGAAAGAAATATCTTGCTTTCAGAATTTTGCACAATGATTCTTTAGGTCCAGGAAAAGGAGGAATAAGGTTTCATCCAGAGGTTTCAGAAGATGAAGTAAAGTCTTTATCTTTCTGGATGAGTTTAAAAAATTCTTTAATGGGTTTGCCTTTCGGAGGAGCAAAAGGAGGAGTCAAAGTAAAACCTAAAGAACTAACAAAAAAAGAAATTGAGGAATTAAGCAGAGCTTATATAAGAAGTTTTTACGAGGTATTGGGCCAAGATAAAGATATTCCAGCTCCAGATGTCTATACGAATTCAGAAATAATGGGTTTTATGCTTGATGAATTTGAGAAAATAAAAGATTCTCATGAGTTTGGAATGATAACAGGGAAACCGATTGAATTGGGAGGATGCAAATTCAGGGAAGAAGCAACTTCTAAAGGAGGATTCCTTGTTTTAAAAGAATTTTTGAAATTTCTTAATATAGATAAATCAAAATTAAAAATAGGAGTGCAAGGATTTGGAAATGTTGGGTTTAATGTTGCAAAAATGCTTTATCAAGATGGATTTAAAATAGTTTGCGTGAGCGATAGCAGAGGAGGAATTTTAGATGAAAACGGTTTGAATATTTTTGAAGTAAAAAAGGAGAAAGAAAAAAGCGGAAGTGTTGTGAACTATAAAGGAAAAAAAATTACTAACCAAGAGTTGCTTGAATCTGATGTAGATTTATTAATTCTTGCTGCCCTGGAAAATCAAATAACAGAGGAAAATGCGAACAGAATCAAAGCAAATTATATTTTAGAGTTGGCTAATGGTCCAGTAACTTCAGAAGCAGATGAAATTCTGAACAAAAAGGAAGTTATAATAATTCCAGATATTTTGGCAAATTCTGGCGGTGTTGTTGCAAGTTATTTTGAATGGGTTCAAAATAGATGCGGAAATATTTTTGAAGATGATTATTTGGAAAAGAGATTTGAAAATATAATGATCAACTCATTTAAAAAAGTATATGAATTCTCTAATGAGAAAAATTTAAATATGAGAACAGCTGCCTATATTATTGCAATAAAGAGAATTCTTGATGCAGAAAGGGCTAGAGGGACAATATAGATTTTTTATTTTCTTTATTTTTTTTTATTATTATGGTAAGAGAAAAAAGTAGTGATCCAATGTATCCCTTGCTTGTTCGGAGAGTACAGTGATTTCATAGACTCAATTTTTGGAAAAAGAGATTTGATAAAGAAATTTTGTGAATCTTTTGGAGAAAATACAGAAAATGTGCTTAATGACAGTAAGAAGATGTTATCTAAATTGCTTGTTTTGTGGTGCGAAGCTTTTGATATATTAAAATAAAGGGTTGCTTTATTTAAATACCTGATATTACTATTTATGGCAGAGATTGTTGTTGAGGTTCCTGAGGAACTGGAGAAAGAAATTAAAGAATTTCCAGAAAATTGGTCAGAGGTTGCTCTAAAAGCAATTAAATTGAAAGTATTTGAATTAGAACTCAAAAGGTCTGCAGAATTGAGAAGATTATTTGTAGAAGCAATTTCATCTAAAAGTAAATTATCAGAAGAAGAAGCAGACAAGTTTGCAATAGAGTTGAGTAGGAAGATGAAAAGAGGCAGATTTGAGCAACTTAAAAAGACAGGTCTAGTATAGAAAATGTTTGTTGTTGTAGATGCTAATGTTATTATTTCTTTACTAATTGCTAAAGGAAGCAAGCACAAGTTATTTTTCTCTAATATATTTATTCCTGTTTCTCCCGATTGGATATTATTTGAAATCAGCAAATATTGGGATGATATTTCTGAAAAGAGTAAACTTTCCAAGAATGATTTAAGATCAGAATTGTTTGCTATAAGAATGCAAATGAAAACATTTTCATTCTCTGAAATAAAAGAATTTCTTAAAGAAGGTTTCACTATTTCTCCAGATCCAGATGATTCCGAATATTTTGCTTTAGCACTAAAATTAAACTGTCCTATCTGGTCTGAAGATAAATTGATAAAACAGCAAGATAAAGTAGAAGTATTGAATACAAAAGAACTTCTTGAAAGATTGAAACTAATCTAATTTCCAAATCTCTCATAAACTTAGCCTTTAGAAATTCAAGGTAAACTTATAGATTGGTTAGTAATTATTTTCTATAAAATCCCTATGCTCAAGAGAAACTAACAACTTTATTCCATCTTTTAGTAACTAGAACAACTTCTTAATATCATAGATTTTAGAGTAATAACAAAATTTTATAGGGTCAAGGAAAAGTAATTGTTTGTTTTCTAAATGTAAATTTTCGAGATTTTCATCACATAATTTTGTTAGATATGGTCCCAAATATGAAATTACAGAAATTCAAACAGATGGACAAGAAGTAACTGTTGGAATAGAAGTTGGAAAGATGCATATCTACAAAACCTACAAATGAATAATTTTTTGATTTTTTATTTTATTTATAAATGAAGACTTCGGCAATTCCTGGATTTAGCAAATTATCTTTAGAAGAGAAAATTAAAATTATAAAAGATTTTGCAAATTTGAATTCAGATGATTTAAATTTAATAAAAAAATATCAAGAGTTGCCGGATTTTTTAGAGTTGGAAAATAATATCGGGCCATTTAAAATTGCAACAAATTTTCTTGTGAATGACAAGGATTATTTTGTTCCTATGGAGATTGAAGAACCTTCTGTTGTTGCAGCGGCCTCAAGAGGAGCAAAATTGGTTAGAAGCGGAGGAGGTTTTAATGGAAAATATTTGGATTCAAAGATGATCGGGCAGTTACAGATTTTAGATGTTGAAGATTTTGAAGAAAGTAGGAAAAATATTGTTAAAAAGAAATCGGAGATTTTGGAAATTGCGAATGCAAATAAAAAAATTGTTGAACTTGGAGGCGGTGCAAAAGATTTGGAAGTAAGAGAAATTAATACAGAAAAAGGTAAAAATTTAATTTTGCATTTAATTGTTGATACTTTGGATGCAATGGGTGCAAATATTGTGAATACAATGCTTGAAGAAATAACCCCTTTTGTGGTTGAATTAACAAAAGGAAAACCATGCTTGAGAATAATCTCAAATTTTGCAGATAAAAGAATTGTTTCTGTAGAATGTAAAGTCCCAATCCAGAAACTCGGCATCAAAAATTATACTGGAGAAGAGGTTGCATCTGGAATTTTAAATGCTTGCGCTTTGGCAAAGGCGGATATTTACAGAACTGCGACACACAACAAAGGAGTTATGAACGGGATAGATAGTGTGGCTCTTGCAACTGGAAATGATTGGCGGGCTATTGAGGCGGGAGTCCATTCTTATGCTGCGAGAAATGGATATCTGCCTGTTACAGATTGGTGGAAAGAGGGAGAATACTTAAGAGGAAAAATAGAAATTCCAATGGCTATTGCGACAATTGGTGGAGCAACAAATTCAAAAAAAGCAAGACTTGCATTGAAGATTTTAAGGGTAAAGAGTGCAAAGGAATTGGGTATTTTAACAGCTTCTGTAGGATTGGCAAATAATCTGGCTGCTCTTTCTGTTCTGGGTACAGAAGGAATTCAGAAGGGCCATATGAAATTGCATAAAGAATTTATAAAATTGTCACAAAATCAGTAAAAAAATTTTACATCTTTTGAAAATTTATTTATCAAATTATCTGTATTTTTCTGTTTCCCATTCTTTTCCCTTGCCCTTTGCTGCAGCAGCACCTCCTAAAAAAGTCATTTTCTCTTCAGGAACAGTAAGCAATCCTTTAATTGGGTCAAAAGCGTGCTCTCTGATTTCTGCTTCTTGCATTTTTATGTCTTTATCTTCAATTCCATAAAATTCTGGCGGCAATTTTTCTACTGGAACTTCTTTCCTTAAAAATTCTATTATTTTCTTCAGAGCCAAAGTTGACTGCTGGACAGGGTCTGCTCCACCACCCGTAGGATAAGGAATTGGACTTGCCCTCTCAAAAATAATATATCTGTTTTCGCTTTCATCAAAACCTTTCTTTCTCAGGGCAAGCATCCATTTGTACAACCACTCCTGTTGTTCTGAACCTAAGGGAATTGGAATATGCGCAGGCTGTATTGGAGTTGGCCATCCAACATGCAAAACATTAACATATTTTCCTCCATCCGGAATCATTTTGTTTATGCAATCTTTCTCCGGGTCTATTCCAGCTCCAAGAATATGCTCAAAATCAATTGCAGCCTTAAAATGCTTTGTTCCAGCATATTTACAGAGAATAACAAAATGCTTTGGATTTGTAAGCCTGTATTCTTCTTCCATTCCAGCCGCAACCATTGCAGTTTCAATTACAAAATCGAGATTGTATTTTTCTAAAATTGGTTTTGGATCCGGGCAGATTTTCAAAACCTTTTCATCTTTGCACTTGTCTGGATTAAAATGACCCCAGATATATTTTGCCGAAACCGCTGGAACCCAAAGTTTTGGATTATCTTTAACTTCCTCAAATTTTTTTCCAACTATTCCCTGCCATATTGGATCATTTTGATCCGACATCCATTTTGCAGTTATGTAATAGGCAATTCTTTCTGGACCGTAAGACAGCGAAGAAGATTGAGAAAAAGTTCTTATGCTTCTTTTAAGATTTTCTTCTAAGATTTCTTTAGCTTTTTTTCTTACTTCCTCTCTTTCTTCTTCTGTAAAATCCTGTGGAAATTTTTTAACTTTTTCTATCATTTCTTCTTTAGATATCTCCATAGCTTCTGGAAGCTTCCTTGCTTCATAATCTTCTCTTCTTAATCCAACAACCACCTCGCATATTTCATCTTGAGTAATAGCCCAATCTATTAAGTAAGGATTTTCTTTTAAAAAAATATGAAACCTTCTTCCCCATACATCAACAATTGCTGTTGGCTGCAACTCTTTGCCAAGCCACCCATAAGGAACTGTTTCAGAAGCATGCTGCAAATAATATTTTGCTTTTATTCTTCCGCTCCATTCTAAATCTCTTATCAGAGCTTCATGAGTTCTTTGATAATCATCTTCTATTGCTGAATCCAAAAAAATCCCTTTTGACCCCATTGCCCCGCACAAACCGTGAATGCCTATATTTATTCCCAAATCCTCTCTTATTCTTCTTACTCTCTCTTCTAATTCCGGGGAAACAAACTCCGTTCCTCTTTCTAAATCAATCTGAGTAAAATTAACTCCTTTTAAGGCGGAATAAAAAGCTTTTTGTGAAATATCTATCAAAGAAATTTTTTCTTCTGCTGAGGTTATTCCAAAAAATCCAGAACTAACTCCTATTGTATATTCTCCTTTTTTTTCATTTGATTTGCTAACAAATTTGTTAAATACCATAATTTAAAAAAGTTCAATAATATTTTGACAAATCTTTTTTTGCAAGTATTGAGAGGAAGAAACACAGTCTGAAATATTAAAACTGCTCATTTTTTTCATCAATTTTTATTTCCTCAAATAATTTTTCCATTCTGTCAACAAATTCTTTTGCAGTTTCCAAAATCCATTTTGCTGTTCTTTTCTCCACATCAACTGAAACATTATATTGGGCAATAACCCTTTCCTGTTTTGCTACTCTCAATTTTTCAACGTAATCTTTTTCAAGTCTTGCCTTTTCCAAAACCTTAACATATTTTTCTTCTAATCTTCCTGAATGAACAAAATATACTTCTAAAGCAAGAGTTGTTGCATTATGGTTTTCTGACTTAAATCCAAGTTTTGCTAAACAAGCCAAAGCAGCGTGATACATTGCGTAATATCCTTTAATAATAACCCAATCATATTCTGTAAAATTAGAAATTTCCAAAACTTTCTGAATTTTGTCATCAGAAGAAATTTTAAAATCAATCTGCGTTCCAATCAGATTATTCCTTGCTTTTTCAAGATATTTACCCGCCAAATCTTTTTCTCTGTCATTCTTTCTGAACAAACCTTTTCTTTTGTAGTTATCAAGTTGATTTTTCAATAATTTCAAATCCATTTTAGCACCTTCATAGATTTAATTAATTCAGCATAATAAAACTCTAATCCGAATAAAACAATCTTTTCTTTTAATAGATTATTTGTAAAATCATTTCTCTCAATAAGCATTTTTCTAAATTCCTTTAAAGAAACAAGGACAGGGGATAATTTTATATCATACTTTATATTATAAGTATTGCATATTCTTTTTATTTTATCAGCATATTTAATTTCTGAAACAACAAAAAACAAATCTACATCACTTACTCTAACTCTTGTTTTTCTTGCTGTTGAGCCAAACAACAAACACAATAATACGGGCACTTCCTGAACTTGATTTAAAACATCTTCTAAAATTTTCTTGGTTTTCTTATCTAAACTATTAATTAATTTTTCCTTTACTTCAAATTCAATGTTTTCAATTTCTTTAATAACAACAGGATTTTTTAAATTTAGAGAATAAAGATGGATATTTCCTGCTCTTTTGTGGTTTAGTATTTTCTTTTCAGCAAGTTCTTTTAGATAAGTGTAAGTCGGCTGATAGGACAGTTTGATTTTTTTAGCTACTTCTTTAATATTAAGTTCTTTATTTATTTCTGGAAAAAATGCCTTTAACACCTCCATTCTGTTTTTGAGTTTTTTTACCATAACTTATCTTTTTTATTTAAATATTCAATAAATATATTGAATAAACCAATATTTAAATTTTTCATTAAGTTTATTTTACTTCTTTTTTGGTTTAGCATATTTATCCCTGAAAGCTTCCCCTTGACCTACAAATTTTTCTTTTATCAAATCTTCTGCCCTTAACATAGTCAATCTGTAAAATAATTTAATTCTCGTAATATCCTTCAAAACTCTTTTTAACCAATTCCTTTACTTCTTTATTTTCCAAAGTCCATTCAAATCAAATTATAAATCATGATTTAACTGACTACTATCTATAAATTATATTCCGAATGTAATGTCTGCACTCTGCAATCAAAAAAGTAATTTCATTTTCTTCAAAAGGTCTCAGTTTTCGGAATTCTTTGTTCAAAGCATTTTCAGGATTAAATTTCTGCAAGCAAAACAAGTTTGCATTTTTAATAAATGAACAAATTTTGACAACATCTTTTTTTGCAAGTATTGTTGGAACAAGAGTTGTTCTGAATTCGTAATCAACTCCGGAATTGATTATTATATGAACGGATTTTTTGACATTTTCAAATAATTTTTCTGTTATCATCCCTCCAGTTGCTTTATTATACTTCTGAAATTCCAACGGGGCTTTAATATCCATAGCAATAAAATCCAAGAGATTATTATCTATTAGTTTTCTCAACATTTCTGGATTTGTTCCATTTGTATCTAATTTAACAGAATAACCAAAACTTTTTACTTTAGCAATGAATTCTGGCAAATCACTATGCAAAGTTGGTTCTCCTCCAGTGATTACTACACCATCCAAGAATTTTTTGTTATCCCTTAAATAATGTAGAACTTCTTTTTCAGGAATCTCGTTTTTAATCTTCTCAGCATACAACAGATTTGAATTATGGCAATAAGGACATCTGAAATTGCAACCAATTGTAAAAATAATTGAGGAAATTTTTTTTGGATAATCAATCAAACTCTGTTTCTGAAAACCTCCTATTTTCATCTTAAACTTTTATCAAATGTTTTTCTTTGTTTGAACTCTTCCTGTTTTCCTTCATTCCATTGATCAACAGGTCTTAAATATCCGACAATTCTTGAGTAAACCTCGCATTTTGTTTTCTTTTCGCATTTTGGACAGAAAGTATGTTCACCAAAAATATAACCGTGAACAGGACAAATACTAAAAGTTGGTGTTATTGTGAAATAAGGCAAACGAAAATTCTCGCAAATTTTTTTTATAAGAATCTTAATTGCTTCTGCGGAAGGCTTTTTTTCTCCCAAAAATATATGCATAGTTGTTCCTCCAGTATATTTTGTTTGAAGTCTATCCTGCAATTTTAGAGCTTCAAAAATATCATCTGTAAAATTAACAGGGAGTTGAGTTGAATTTGTGTAATACGGTTTCGCACCCTTTTTTACTTCTTCATTGTTTGCCACAATAATTTTCGGAAATTTTTTCTTGTCTATTCTGGCTAATCTGTAAGAGGTTCCTTCAGCAGGTGTAGCTTCTAAGTTATAATTGTTTCCTGTTTCCTCCTGAAACTCTACCAATTTGTTTCTCATAAACTCCAAAACCTCCTCAGCGAATTTCAATCCTTCTTTATCTCCAATTGTGCATCCTAAAAAATTCAGACAGCACTCATTCATTCCGACAAGTCCAATTGTTGAGAAATGATTTTTCCAATATTGATTGAATCTTTTTTTAATATCTCTCAAGTAAAATTTTGAATAAGGATACAAACCTTTTTCTGTCAAATTTTCCAAAGTTTTTCTTTTTATTTCAAGACTATTTTTTGCGAGCAACATTATCTTTTCCAGTTTCTCAAAAAATTCTTCTTTTGTTTTTGATAAAAATCCAAGACGGGGCATATTAATTGTTACAACCCCTATAGACCCTGTAAGCGGATTCGCTCCAAATAGACCTCCGCCCCTCTTTTGCAGAACCCTATTATCAATTCTCAATCTACAGCACATGGATCTGACATCTTCAGGTTTCATCTCAGAATTAATAAAATTTGCAAAATATGGAATTCCGTATTTAGAGGTCATTTCAAAAATTTTATCATAGTTTTTGTTTTCAAATTCAAAATCTTTTGTAATATTGTAGGTTGGAATCGGGAAAGTAAAAACCCTGTTGTTTGCATCTCCTTCAAGCATTACTTCTGCAAATGCATTATTAAATATATCAATTTCTTTCTGAAAATCTCCATATGTTTCGCTTTGCGGTTTCCCCCCAATAATTACAGGCATGTTTTTAAGATGGTTTGGGACAACTAAATCAAGAGTTATATTTGTAAAAGGTGTGTTGCCTGTAATAAAAACTTTGCCGTTTCTTCTTGCAATTACCGTTCCATTTTCTGTATTAGGGCTCCATATTATTCCAGAATAATTAACCTTCTTTACAGTGTTAATATAAGTATCATTATGTTTTATCAATCTCAGAACATATATAGGTTTTGTTCCTATAGTTGGTTTTCTGATATGTACTGTAGAACCATATCCAGCATTTGATGCAATTGATTGAAGTCCATTCAAAATTTCTATATTAGAGGTAACTATTTTGCAATTTTCAAAACCTTCGGCCTTCATATAAGTTTCCAAAAACAATCTAGATTGTCTTTGACTCATATTCAACAATATTTGTGGAATAAAATCCACAGTTTTTTTATTTTCAAACCATTTGTGTATCTTCTTTGAAGATTCTGCATTAAGTCTTAATCTTTGAACAGGATTGCCCATGCCCTTTTGAGTGTATTCAGAATATTTGAGTTTGAAGTGTTTTAGCAACTTTTTGATTTCTTCATAGTTTTTCTTATTCTTTATTGCAGATTGATATATACTAATTCTATAGCAGGATCTATAATTTTTGTTTGGTCTTTCTACAGAACCTTCGCCAATTATCCAAGCCATTAACTTGATTTGCTCATCACTTATGTTTATATCTTTATTAGAATTGTTTGCTGCTACAGGTATGATAAAAGGAGATTTTAGTTTCAATATTTTTTCAATCGGCTCAAGAACATATTTGTTTGTATTGAATTTTTTCCTTACAACTTTATGCCTAGGAGAAATTAGTTGATCTTGAATGCGATTTTTTAGATTGTACATCATTCCTTTATATTTTCTTTTGAAAACACTCTGAACTTTCTTATCTTCTATAATTCCTTTTTCTATGTTAAATGTTTTTATTATATCTCCTTTTCTAATTTCTTTGTATGTTTTCCAACCTTTTTGTGTAAGTATTTCTGTATCTTCAGATAAACACTGAAATCCAACCCTCGTTGGAACATTTATGTTGAATAAGAATTCCTGAACAGCCTGTTTCACCTGTTTATAATTTAAATTATCATATCTGATGAAAGGAGAAAGCAAGGTGTCAAAGTTTGAGAAGGCAACTGCTCCAGCAGATTCCCCCTGCAAAGTATAAAAGAAATTTACTATCTGCCCCAATGCCGACCTGAAATGCTTTGCAGGTTTGCTTTCAATTTTTCCTCTCACACCTTTAAAACCACTTAGCAGCAAATCCTGCAAATCCCAGCCGACACAATAAGCTCCGAGAATACCCAAATCGTGAATATGAAACTCTCCATTTAAATGTGCTTTTTTGATTTCTGGAGGATAAATTTTATTTAGCCAGTATTGAGAAGTTATTATGGATGAAACATGGAAATTTAAACCCTGAAGAGAGTAAGTCATATTTGCATTTTCTTTTACTCTCCAATCCTTCATATTTAAATAATTTTCAATGACTTCTACATTTGAAAACAACTCTTTAACCTTTCTTATTTCTTCATGCTGTTTTCGGTACAGAATATATGATTTAGCGGTTTTATAGTGCCCATTTTCAACCAATACCTTTTCAACAATATCCTGAACCTGTTCAACTGTTGGTATCTCTCCGGGTCCCAATTTTTGTTTTAAAATTTCAACTACTTCTTCTCCAAGTCTTTTTGCTGTTTCATAATCCTGCCCCCCAACAGATTTTGCCGCATTAAATATTGCATTGATTATTTTATCTTTTTCAAAATTTACAATTTTTCCATCCCTCTTTTTTATTTTGTCAATCATATTCTGTTGGACACGGTATCCAATAATTATTATACAAAAATTATATATATAACTATGCCGGTTGTTAGAACTCTGAAAAAATTTGATAATCTGGATTTAGTAACCCTTTTTTTGGAAATTGGCAATAGGATTGCAAGCAGGGAAAAACTGGCGACAATTATGGAATTAGGAGAGGGAAGTATAAAATCAATGATAAAAATTCTGAAAAACAAAGATCTTGTTTTAACAGAGAAAAGCGGAAATAAATTGACAAAAAAAGGAAAAAAATATTTTTCTGAAATAAATAAAATTATTTCTCCAATAATCAAGATAAATCAGGATATTTTTAAGGATAAATTAAATGTGTACGGCTGTATTCTGAGAAAATACGAAAAAAACAAATTAAAAAAACAATATATTGCAAGAGAGAATGCCATAAGAGTCGGATGCAATTCCGCAATGATATTGATCTGCGAAAATAATCATCTGAAAGCACAATATGTTGAAGAATTTGATTTTGATTTTCTTAAAAAAGACTTTAATATAAAGGATAAGGAATTATTATTAATTACTTCCTCTGACAAAAAGAAAACAGCAAAAAAAGGAATTTTGGCCCTTTCATGTTCTTTAAATTTGAAATTAAATAAACTTTTTAGGGAGATTTATAAATAAATTATTAAAAAAATCAAAATTGCAATTACAAAACTCAAAGCCCAGATTTTGCGATTATAATAAAAAACTTTTGAACCATCCAAAGGAGGAATCGGCAATAAATTAAATATTGCCAGCCAGATGTTAATATATGCTGCCAAATACAAAATATCTATTCCTGTAAAAAAATAGGCAACTATAAGAAACAGACCAAGAACAATATTCACTGCAATTCCGGCAATTGAGATTTTTAAAGATATATCTCTTAATTTTCTTCTTGTTCCTATGAAAATTCCTTGCCTGATTACAACTGCGCCAGGGGCAGCAATAAGAAAATGAAACATAGAGGATATGAGTGCAAGGATTATTCCCTGAGGCCACATTTTATAATTTGCCTGCAAACCATATTTTCTTGCCACTTGTCTGTGACCAAACTCATGAGAGAGAAAAGAAACAGCAACGATAAAGAGATAAGATAGCAAAGTCTTAATATTTGGAATGCCAACTCCTTCAAACAAAAACATAAATGCAACACTCAAAGCAAGCCATGAAATTAAAATATCTCTTAACTCAATTTTGTTCATAATAAGTTTTTAAAATACCAATATACATTGCGAGTTTTAAATTCTTTTAGAACTAAGTTGCGGGATTATTCATTACTTGAATTTCATAAATTGTTAAAATTTATTTATGAGAAAAATCATCCTATTGTTTTTGTTTCAGTTTCTTTTTATTCCCTGTTTTGGGCAGGTTGTGATTAATGAGATTATGTATAATCCATCTGGTGCTGATAATGGGCACGAATGGATTGAGATTTATAACAAAGGAACTACAGAGGTAAATATCAGTAGATGGAAATTTTATGAAGATGATACTAATCACAAATTAAACCTAACACAAGGAAGTTGGATAATCTCTGCACGGGGATATGCTGTTATTGCCGATGATGCCGATCAATTCTTACTGGATTATTCAGATTACAATGGAACGCTCTTTGATAGCTCCTTTTCATTGCATAATACAGGAGAAACAATTGCCATTAAGGAAGGTTCATCTGGACCAATAGTAGATTCAGTAACCTACAACGAATCTAATGGGTGGAAAGAAGCGAAAGATGGAAATTCTCTCCAAAGAATTAATCCAAGCCAGAATCTTTCTAATAATTCAACAAACTGGATTGCTTTTCCTCCGAGCCCTGGAAAACGGAATTTTTACAACACAACCTATTTTGAAATTTTTGACATCTCTTTTCCAGAACAAAATTTTGTGAACAATATAATTAAATTTAATTTGACCATTCTAAACAGGGGAATTAAAAATGGAACCAGAAATGTTAGTTTTACAATAAATACCAGCTCAACAATTTATTCAAACACAACTCAAGTTTATATGAATGAAACAAGTTTAAAAACAATTTTATTTAATTGGACTCCAAATCTGACTGGAAATTATACAATCTGTTCGGAAGCAAACAACACCCTTTGCAAAAAATTTGTTGTACTTCCTCTTCAAAATGCAAGCATTTCTCTGAATATTGCAAAAGAAAACAAAAAGATAATTTTCTACACAAATATTTCAAATGCCTCTTGCACAATAGATTATAATATTTCAATAAGCGATTTTATCATAGACTCTGGAAGAATAGAAAAAGAATCTTTTAAAAATGCAACTCTTGATATTGGATTTGGAAAGTTCAAAGTCTGCGCAAACATGACGGTTCACAATTTTAATGATATTAATTCTTCAGATAATCTAATTTGCAAAAATATCACAATTACTCCTGATAACAAAAGATACAGAATCAGAGTTTGGATAGATAAAGAAAAATATGAGCTGAATGACACTATAAAATGGATTGTGCAATTATTTTTGCCAGAAAACGAAAACAATTCAGGAAACCTAACCCTGAAATTAGGAAAAAATAGAAAATCAGGGTCTGGATTTAATTACTTTAATACTCTATATGAAAATAACTCTTTTAATATTTCAGAAAACGGAACAACAATCTTTGGCAATTTCACAATTCCGGAAAATTATATTGAAGGGATTTACAAAATAAGAGCGAAATTTAAGTATGGTTTAGATTATTTAGATTCTTCAGATAACGGAATTTTTTGGTTAAATGGTTTAAAAGATTTGGGTGATTTAAATTTTTCTTTAATTGGAAAAATACCAGAAGAAGCAAAATTCGGAGAATTTTTATCCATACCTTTAATAATAAATTCAAACAATGAAAATGGAGAAATTAAATTGAAAGCTGGAATTAATAAATATCTAAATGAAGATAAAACAAAATATCCCTACATATCCTTGCCAATCTCCTTGAATTTAGAAAGAGGAAAAACTTATTATTTAGTTCTTCCTTTGCTGATAGATCCAAATTGCAATAATAAATATAAAAATGGAAAATATAGAGCGGTGCTGTATATTGACAAATATATTAACAAAACACATTATAAACGTCTTAACAGAACACCTATATTCAATCTTTCAATTTCTGGAAAAACAGGAAATTTATGCCAGTATATTTCAAGAAGTTCATCAAGAACAAAATTTGAAGAACAATTAGAAATTTTAGAGATAGAAATTCTGAACAAGACAAAAAAGGCGGCAAGAAATCAAGAATTTACAACTGCAATAAAACTGAAAAACAAGGCAAACAAGAAAATAACTTTTGAAATTTATTCTTATGCTTATAATGGAAAAGAATGCATAACGGGTTCTTGGACAGCAAATAAAGAAAAAGTTTCTTTAAACAAAGGTGAAGAGAGAATTATTAATTTGACAAACAAAATTAAAAAAGATGCAAAACCTGGAGAATATATTTTCAGAATCAGGGCAAAAATTAATCATAAAACTTTTGATTTAACGGACAAAATTAGAGTAATAAAAGAAATTGTTGAGAATAAAACTGAAGAGAGAACAATTATTGCAAAGGAAAATCCAGAATTAAAAATCTGGAATGACACAAAATTAAGAATAAATTTGTCAAACTGTTCTAATTGTAGAATGATTATTGTTGGACCAAATACAACCATAATCACAAATAGAAAATACAGAGTCTTTGAAGATTTTGGAAAATATGAAATCTTTGTAATTAAAGATAAGTTGATTTTAAATAGGACTTATATCTGGAGCAAAGAGCAAAATTTTTCCAAGAATTTAGAAGAGAGCAATAAAATAACAGGGAGTTTCATGAAAGTTAAACAAAAAAATTTATTTGATAAATTTGTCTCAAGTTTAAAAAATTTTATTTCTTCTCTAGTTAATTTGATGGAAAAATCAATAAAGTAATTATGAAGGTCCTTGGGATTGAGAGCACCGCTCACACTTTTGGAATTGGAGTTGTTGATGAAAACGGAAAAATTCTGGCAGACGAAAGAGACAATTATAAACCAAAAGAAGGAATAATTCCGAATGAGGCGGCGAATTTTCACAGAAAGAATTCAAACAAACTTCTAAAGAGAGTTAAAAAGAAAATTAGTTTTAATGAGATTGATTTGATTGGCATTTCAACCGGACCGGGTTTGCCTCCCTGTTTGGAATACGGTTTTAAATTTGCAAGGGAACTTTCAAAAAAATTAAGGAAGCCTTTGATTGGCGTAAATCATTGCCAGGCGCATATTGAAATTGGAAAATTCTTGACAAAGGCAAAAGACCCAATTATTTTGTATGTTTCAGGAGGAAATACCCAAGTCATTTATGAAAATAGAGGTTACAGAGTGCTTGGAGAAACTCAAGATATTGGAATTGGAAATGCAATAGATAAATTGGGAAGAGCTGCCGGGCTAAAATTTCCGGCGGGTCCTAAAATTGAAAAAATTGCAAAAAATGGAAAATTTGTTTTATTGCCTTATTACGTTAAGGGAATGGATTTAAATTTTTCCGGGATTTTATCGGAAGCAATCAGAAGGTTGAAAACAAATAAATTAGAGGATGTTTTTTATTCCTTTCAGGAAGTTTGTTTTGCAATGTTGACTGAAGTAACTGAAAGAGCTCTGGCAGCAACAGAAAAAAAAGAATTGCTTTTGGTTGGCGGAGTTGCTAAAAACAAAAGATTGCAGAAAATGTTAAAAATAATGTGTAAAGAAAGAGGTGCAAAATTAAAAGTTGTTGAAAAAGAATTTGCTGGAGATAACGGAGTGATGATTGCCCTGACTGCTATGCTGAATTATAAAAATGGAAAATTTGCTAGAGCGAAAATAAGGGCGAACTGGAGGATAGATTCTATTTAATAGATAAAATTCTGTCTTTGTTTTTATTTTTTATTTTTTAAGTTATGGTAGAGGTTAGAACTCTGAAAGAGGGCAATTATATAAAGATAGATGGTGTTCCATGCAAAATAATAAGTAAAACAAGTGGCAAAACCAGTAAACATGGAAGCGCAAAAGTAGTTATAACAGCAGTAGGTATTTTTGATGGTAAGAAAAGAGAATGGGCAGGTCCTGTATCTTCTAATGTTGAAGTTCCGATGATTTTAAAAAAGAAAGGGCAAGTTGTAAGCATTCAAGGAAATACAGCTCAAATAATGGACACAGAAAGTTATGAAATGTTTGATCTCATCATTCCAAAGGATAGAGAATTAAAGGAAGGGGAAGAGATTTCTTATATTGAAGTGGAAGGTAAGAGAGGTTTGCAGGAAAAATGATTGAATTTGTATTCTATGGAAGGGGAGGTCAAGGAGCAAAAACATCTGGAGAATTGCTTGCAGAAGCTGCCCTGCTTGAAGGAAAATATGTGCAGGCGTTCCCTGAATATGGGCCTGAAAGAAGAGGAGCACCAACAAGAGCCTTTGTAAGAATAGATAAGAAAGAAATTAGATTGCACGAACCAATTTTAAATCCAGATTTCACAATTATTTTTGATGAGTCTTTGATTAAATTAGTTGAAAACAAAGATACTGTTGCAATAATTAATTCAAGATCTGAGATAAAAGATTTTAAAGAAAATTATGTTGTAGATGCTACTCAAATTTCTTATAATATTTTTGGCAGACCAATGCCGAATACAGTTTTGCTCGGTTCTCTTATTAAAGTAAGCAATGTTGTGAAATTAGATTCATTAATTAAAGTTGTTGAACAACTTTTTTCTAAAAAATACAATCAGGAGATTGTTAATAAGAATTTTGAGTTGGTTAGGAAAGGTTTTGAATTAGTTAGAAAAGTATAAAGTTAAAAAATTCTAAACTTCGCTTTTTCTATTCCGCTATTTGTAATTTCAAATTCCACTTTTCTTCCTTCCGGCAGACTTCTATGCTTTCTTAAAATTGCCAATCTTCTGTTATCCTCTATCTTTTTTAATTCAACAAGGCATTTGCTCCAGTATTTTACAATATCACGACCAGAGAGTTCTATTTCATCTGAGTTTACAGAATAAACTTGATTTGTAATTACTACTGGAATTTTCTTATCTTTTGCTATGAAAGAAAGTGCTGCAAGTTGTTTTGCCAAATCTCTATTTATTTCTGTGAAATTTTCTTTGTTTATTTCAAGCCTGTATAGGGAAACAATAGAGTCAACCACTATTAATTTTACATTAAGATTTCTTAACTTCTGAATTGTTTTAATTTGCTCTTTGAAATTTGTTGGGTTTTCATATAAAATTTTCTTTAAATCTTCTTTTTTTCCTCCAATCTGAAAAAATCTTTCAGTTGAGAAACCGTTTTCTGTGTCAATATATGCAACATCACCATTTTTTAAACTTGATAAAGTGAACAAAAGACTTAAGTTTGTTTTTCCTGAACCTGGAGGTCCATAAAAATTTGTTATAACTCCTCGCTCTATTCCGCCATTCAAAAAATCATCAATAACTTTTGTTCCACTTGAGAGTCTTTCTATCAACATAAATTATTATTATTTAAAATCTTCTCTGCTGCTTCCTGTTCTTTAAAGGTATTTATTGGAAGCCAAACAGAAGAGGGCAAAATCATGGAAAAGACCTTGTTTCTTTCTGCTAAATCCGGTAAAATGATTTGCTCAAATTCGGGGTTTTCTTTTGAATTTAAATCAATTTTTTCTTCAATTTCTCTGTAAACTTCAGGCTCTATTATATTTAATCCAGTGCTTGTATATTTTTGAATAAAAGGTTTTTCTATGAACTTTTTAACAAGTTGCTCTGAATCTATGTCGGCAACTCCATAAGGATAATTCGTTCCGGAAACAAATAGAGAAGTAACCAATGTTTTTTTGTTTTCTACACCGTGCAAATGATGCAAAAGAAATTTTATTGGTAGATTTTTATCCAAATACAAATCATCAGGATAACAAATCAAGCCTCTTTTAGTTTTATCAATTTTGTTATTAATCAAAGCATATTTCAATGCCTTTGCCCTTCCCTTAATATTTTCCGGTTCTATTGAAAATACAACTTTTATTCCATGTTTTGATCCATCTCCAACATATTCTTCAATTTGTTCGTGTTTGTATCCAAGTAAAAAAACAAAATTCTTAAATCCGCAGTTTACAAGAAATTCAATTGAATAATCAAGCAAAGTTTTTCCATTTAATTCAAGCAATGCTTTTGGTTTATCAATTTTTCCCATCCTCTTTGCTCTCCCACCAGCAGGAACAATTACTTGTGTTTTATTTATTTCTTCTTCTATATTTTTTAAAGCTTCCATAAAAAAATAGATTTAAATGAATATTTAGAATTTTATGGGCCTATGGTGTAGTGGTTCGGTATGCACTAAAACATGCCTCCTTCGCAAGGAGGAGACGCTGGGTAATTTCTGGAATCGAATCCCAGTAGGTCCAAATTTAGATTTTCCAGTCTGAAACTGATTCTCTTTTAAAGATGAAAACATTAATCAAACCCGCCACCATAGTTAAAAGAGTTAAAAGAGAATAGAAAAAATAATAAACAAAAAACTCATGAAGTTTGAATTTAAAATCCAGTTTTTTTGATAATGAAAAAAACAAAACAGAAAAAGATAAAAAACTGATAAAAGAAACAAATAAACTCTTGAATAAGTTAATGCTAAGAATGGTGAATAATAAAAGAGGAAAGGCAAAATTAAATTTTATTGCAAGAAACAAAAAGAAAAGGGAGAATATTTTATAGATTAATAAATCTGGTATCAATAAAGTTGTGAGAAAAAGAATAAGAGAAGGGAAAATAAAAAATAAAGATGGAATAAATATTTGGGGATGTTTTATACTCTTTTTTAATAATGGTTTGTACCATTCTTTAAGCCATAATGATATGCCAGTTGCCCATCTTTTTCTTTGTATAACCCAATTTTTCCAATTTGAATGAACATGATTATAAACTTTAATTTTTTTTGTATACTTATGCTTAAAATTTCCTAAAAAGCATCTTATGGCTATATCCAGATCTTCGCATATAACTTTTCTAAATCCTTTAATAGAATTAAAAACATCTTTTCTAATCGCAAATGCTGAACCATTAACGGATGGGCATTTTTTAAGAAAATTTGATACCAACCAGGAGCCAATATTAATTCCAACATATTCATAATAAGTCATTTTTGATAAGAATGAATTTCTTATTACTTCCTTTTTTATATCAAGAAAATCTGCATCTTTCATCTCTTCTGTAATTTTTTTAAGGAAATTTTGATCATCTGGCAATTCTATATCATCATCCAAAAAAAGCAATATTTTAGCAGAAGATAATTTTGCTGCTTTGTTTAAAGCCTCGGCTTTTCCAATTCTTTTTTTGTTTAAAATGAATTTTGCTTTCTTTCCGAATTTTTTTGAAAGTTCTATTGACTTTTTTGTTGGTTCATCAATAATAACAAAAATTTCTTTTTCAATTTTCTGTGAGATTAATTTTTGTAACAATTTTTGTAGTAAGTTTGACTCCCGATAAACAGGAATCAAAACACTGATTTGCTTATTTCCCATATTGCAATAATGAACTTCTGCAATAGATTATAAGGCAACTTAACATATTTACTTATTGTGTTATTTTTCTTAATTAAAGACAGACAGGAGATAATTGCAAATAACATAGTTAATATTAAATTCTCTGAAAACAGAAATATGGGGAAAATAGTTAAAGGATAGAAACTTTCTAAAAATTTAAGCAAAAGTTCTGATCTTTCTTTTCCCAAAACACATACGGTTGTTTTTAATCCGGCTTTTTTATCACCTTCATAATCTCTAAGATGATTTTTCAATTCTATTATTGCCGAGAACCAGAAAATAGATAAACCAATTAAATAATGAAATAATGATAATTCCGAATTAAAAATTATTAAAGGCAGGAAAAACAAAAGGGTGCCAGAAAACAAACCATGAGATAGGATATCCAGTAAAAATTTTAATTTAAATCTCAGAGGCGGAGAAGAATAAAAAAATGAAAGTAAGATTAATGCAAAATAAAGAAAAAAACTTTTTGATCCAAAATGTGTTGACAAAATAAGCCCAAGTAAAGCGAGAATTACGGAAAAAATTAAGGCATTTTCAAAGCTTATTTTTCCTCTTACTATTGGATTTTTCTTTTTACTTAATTTATCTTCTTTCACATCAAAGCAATCATTCACAGAAAAACCAAAACCCAAAAATAAGAAAAGAATCAGAAAGAATATAATTAAATCAATTACAGGATATAAAAACCCGTCTGAGAGCACAAATCCGAATAATGCTATCAGGAAAAATCCGCACCAGTCTGTCACTCTTAAAAGTCTAAAATATGATTTTAAATCTGCCATATATAAATTTTCCTTAAAAGATAAGATTAATTAAAAAATTCTGGTAAATGATGGTATCTTTTTTGTTTTTTTTGTTTTATATATTTTATTTCATATAGCACTGACTTCGCTTTCTTCAAATACACTCAATCTGCAAAAACTATTTCTTCTCTTTGCTCTCAAAATCTCTGATAACTCTGTCAAGAATATCAACAAATTTCTTTACATAACTTCTTGTCAATTCAACATCTCTTTCTGGAATTTTATCTATGTCTTTCTCTGCAAGTTTTTTCATTCCAACAACTTTATCAAAAGTTTCTAAATAACTCTTTGGTAAATAGTTTTTTTCAATTAATTCTTTTTTTATTGCCTTTGGCAAATTCTTTGGGTCTGGAGGCAACTTGTTCATTTTCTTTAAAGCAAATATTGTTGATTTTAGCAGAACTTCGTAATTTTTATCAATAAGTATTTTCTTTTTCTGGTTTTGCAATTTTACGTATATTTTCTGCATTTGCTTTACATAATTTTCCGATTTTTTCAGCCATTCATCAACTTCTGCTCCAGAAATCTTTTTTATTTTTTTGTGTTCAACATCTTTCCTGAATTTAATTATATCTTCCAATATATTAAAATATTTTTTGTTCAACAATTTTGAATCAACAAGATATTCTTTGACAGCTTTTGGCGTATTTTTTGGGTCTGGAACAGGTTTTCCAAGATACATCAAAACAGCCTGCGAAGAATTGAGCATTGCATAATAGCAGTCTTCCGTAACTTGATACAATTTAACTGTTTTTGCTCTTTCAATTTTTTTAGGAGCAGAAGCCATTAATAATTCAACTGCCTCGAGACTTGCTGGAATTTTTCCCCTTTCCAAAAGTTTTTTCATTGGGATGAAAAATCCTTGATCATACAAAGCCCATCCATCTCTCAGAATAGTCAAAAGCAAAGGATGCGAGATTCTAACCATATCCCAGAATTCTGTAATTGTCCATGGTGGTTGAACATGCAATCTTTTATCAATATCTTTCGCAACTTTATAAAGATAATCGGCAACAGAATCTTTAAATTCTTCCGTTATTCTCATTTTCGTATCATCAAGCAAAACAAGAATATCAAGGTCGCTCTCCTTCGTGAAATCTTTTCTTAAATAAGAACCAAAAATAAAAATTGTTTTTATTAATCCCTTATATTTTTTTAGACATTCTTTTTTAAATAAATCCGCTTTTTTAAAAATTTCTTTTTTAATCTTCTCTTTTTGTTTTTCTGAAAGTTCTTTTTTTGAACCCTTCTTTTCCTTTCTTTTGGCAACCATAATTGTTTTAATATCTAAAATAAAGTTTGTTGTTTTTTATTTTTCACCACTATATAAT
>QMZV01000006.1 GCA_003663355.1 Candidatus Aenigmatarchaeota archaeon | reverse complement strand
TTAACCTGCTCAGATTCAGGCTCAAACTGCAACTCAACTTACTATTGCATTGCAAACAAATCTGAAAGTTGTAATCCAAGTTCAAAGGGAAACTTTGTAAATGTAACCTGCAATGAAGGAGAAATCTGCGAGAAATATATTAGATATTACAGTGTTGATAATGCAGGAAATAGCGAAACAATAAAAAATTCTTCTTTGATAAGAATTGATAAAACACCACCAACCCTAACAAACTGGAATTTAAACATAAAAACAGATTCAAACTATAATGATAGAAGAATCTATAAAGATGAAGAAATAACTTTCTCAATTAATGCCTCTGACCAGAGAGGAGTAAATCTAATCTCTGTTTTTATTTCTGGACCAACAAACTATACAAGAAATTTAACATTATCTTCCGGAAATTCAACAAATGGTATTTGGAGAACTTCAATAACTCCAACAACACTCGGAAATTATATCTTCTCTAACTTGAGCGCAGAAGATTCTTTGGGCAATAAAAAACTTTTAAATGAAACAGAAATAAATTTGAGTTTCAAAGTTGTTGAACCATCTATTAAAGTAAATCTTGGAGAAAATAATGAAATTGATGCGGGACAAGAATCCAGTTTTAATTTAACATTCAATTTTAATAAAACAGTTTCTAATCAGAATTTAACTCTGTATGTTCCAGATTATTATACAAATCTTACAAATTGGAATTGCACAAACTGCACAATTGACAAATTAAATTTAACAACAGAAGAAAATATAACAACAATAAAATTAACAACAACCACGCATGCGGGAACTCCAGACCAGGATTTAAATTCAACTTGGAATTTAGAATTTCAAGGAGAAAATTATTCAGAGATAACAAAAATAAAAACACCTTTTTTGAATCTGTCTGTTTTCTGCAACGGGAATTCAAGTTGCATTGTAAATCAAAGCCAGAATTTTAATTTAACTGTTCTAGTAGAGAATATAAAAAACATAAATCATAGCGGAACTGCGAGAGATGTTTATTTAAACTTTTCCTGCCAGAAATTTTCAAATTCAAGTTATTTTGGGAATATAACTTCAGGAAGCAATACTACAAAGAACTGGACAGAAGTTTTTGATGAACCTGGAATTTATACCTGCACTTTTAATTTGACAGATTCAACAGGAAACTATACCAAAATTTTGGAAAAAGGTATTGAAGTTAAGGATACAGAAAAACCAGAATTTTTGGGAAGGTCATGGACATCAGATTTGGATAGTTTCTCTAGTACAACTAATTCAATAAGTAAAAAATTCAACCAAAATGAAACAATAAAATATTTTGTCAAAGCAAAAGACAATGTTGGAATAAGCAATATTATAATTGAAATTTATAACGGAAGTTATCTAAATAAAAGTTTGAACAGAGAAATTCAATATCAGGAATTTGATATCTGGAAGTTTACAAATAAAACTGATGAACTTGGAAAATATAATATAACAAAAATTTATCTAAACGATACCTCTGGAAACTTAAAGATAGTGAATTTAACAGACTTCTTTGAAATTATTGAATTAAATTTAACTTCTTCTCTTTCTAATCAAACAATAGAGATAAACAAAACACAAATTTTCTCTGCAAATATAACCGGAAATGCTTCTGCAATTTCTAAAGTTGAAGCAAAGATAACAAAACCTTCTAAGGAAGTGGACAATGTTACACTCTCAAAACAAAATTCATTATATAAAGGAAATTATACACCAATGGAATCAGGAAATTACTCTGTGAACTTAACAGTGATTTTGGAATCAGGAATAAATAAAACAGATTACTTGAATTTTACAGTTCCTTACGGAAACATTTCTATAAGTGCTGAAAATAAAATTCTTATAGTGAACACAACATATGATCTACCAATATTTGTTATTCCAGAGAATGGAGACTTATTAAATATTTCTGTGAAAATTAATATAACTAATGAAACAATTATTAACTGCGAAAATGAAAGCAAAAATATTGGAAATATTTCTTGGAAAAATGATTATCAAGGCAAAATTGTCTATTTCTCACTAAATTCTACTAAAATTGGAAATACTACAATAAATATAACTGCTTTTTCCCCAAATCTAAATAAATCGGAAAGCAAAATTATAAATGTTACAGTAATTGGAAATGACACTTCTCCTCCAATTATACATAACTTTACTATAAGTTACAATATTATAAACTTGAATGAAATAAACAAATTTATAATAAATACAACTGATAATACAGCAATAAAAAATGTTTCAGTTGAAATCACATGGCCAAGTAACAATTATACTAATAATTTATCAGCAAATTTAAAATCAAATAATTTGTATGAGTTAGATTTTAATAAAACAAATGAGACAGGGACTTACAAATTTAAAATTTATTCTTGCGATGTTATAGATAACTGTATAAATACAACAACAGGAGAATTTAATGTAACAAATAAGTATGATGTTTTTGCTTCTATTTCAGGAAGCAACAAAGGAAGCCTTGTTAAATTTAATATCACTGTAAAAAATATAAGAGGAGAAGAAGTAAAAGATTTTAATTTAACACTTATAATATACAATACTAAAGAAAATATAACTGTTGTAAATAATACACAAACAAATTATGCAACTTACAGGATAAAATATGATGACCCTCCACCTTCAGTTTATTTTGGTAATCCTGGGTACGCAGATTATACAACTTACATATATGTGCAAAAAAACAACAATTTTGGAAGTTCAATAAAAAGTTTCACTGTAAGTGAAGACCTGCCAACAACAATTTTATATCCTGATACAAGTTATTATCCTTCAAATTCTCCAGTAAATCTGAGCGTATCTGTAAAGGATTCTGATGGAAATATTGTTAGTACCGCAAGTGTAACAGCACATTGCCCAGATTGTTCAAAAGAGTATGCGAGGTTGGAATATAATTCCTCAACAAAAACTTATGTTGGAAATAATATTTTTATATCTCCAGAGAAAGATTTTGATATATTTATTTATTCATCTTCATATTTCGGAGGAAATAAAGGATATTACTCAAAAAAATATCTTACATCAAAAACAGTTACTGGTGAAACCAGTGGTGGGGGAGGAGGTAATGGTGGTGGAGGTGGTTTAGGACAAACAATGCCAACCTGTAATTGTACAGAATGGAGTCTGAATGTTCCAGCAGATTGCGGTTCGCATAACTGTTCATCAAATGAATTATATCAAAAAAGAATATGTGAGCCAAGAGGTTGTGATATAGAAGAAAGATGCATTATCTTCCCTGCTTGCAAGAAATTGGAAGCAAAAGATTTTGAGTTTGAAATTAGTGAGAGTTCTATAAAAATAGAGAGGGGTTATAATAAAACAATTTTGTTAAAGTTCAGAAGTCTTTCAAAAAGAAAAATTACCCTAACTTTAAAAATTAATAAGAGTTGTTGTTCTCTATATACCCTGCCAAAAACAATTGATTTAGATCCAGATGAACTTAGTGAAGTTCCTTTACTAATAGATACTTCATTATCCAGAAAGCCGGGGAACTATCTAATAACTTTTTTAGTTTGTGGAGAAAATTTAACAAAGAAAAGGATTCTAAATGTACAAATAGAAGAAAATAAAGATATTGATAAATTAAGGGATAATAAAAAGAGATTAGAAGAATTAAAGAGGGAAATCAAAAAATATGGGGAATATGTGGATGTCAGCAATTTGTTTAGATTAGTAGACAAAGCAGATATGTTTTTAAATGAAGCCAACCTCTCAATTGCAAGAGATGATTTGCAAACTTTAAAAAGAAATTTGGAAGAAGCAGACTTGACAATGAAAGAAATAGAAAACAAACTCTTATCTTTAAAAATAAAAAAGTTCCTCCTTGAAAACAAGTGGAATTTTATGTTAATAGCACTTATTATTTTATTGATTACTTATTTGTTAACCCAAATTATTTCTCCATATTTTAAACTTAGCAAGGAATTAAAGAGTTTAAAGGAAAAGGAGCAGGAACTTACAAATTCCAGAAAAGAGACAGAGAAAAAATATTTTTTAAGGAAAATTGATGAAAAAACATTCAGGGATATTTTAGTAAGAACTCAGCAAAAGATTTTTGAAATAAGAGGAGAGATAAAAAGAAAGAAAGAAAATAAAGAAAGAATTTTAAAAGAAAAATTAGCCCCAATTGCTTTGTTAATTTGGATTAAATCTTTACTTGTCTTTTTCCCAAGATATTTAAAAAGTTTGGCAACAAAATCAAAAAACAAAATTATAAAAATAAGGAAGGGTAAAGAAAAACAAGAAGATATGTTATCTTTTGCTCAGAAATTAAAGGAAGAAGTTGTTAAGCCAAGGACCATTAAAATAAAGCAAGTTATGAGCAATCCAGAATTTATTAATAGAAAGATAGAAATTAAAGGAGGTGTTTCTTTTATTAAAGAATTATCTAGGGATGAATTTCTTTACAGAATAGAAGATGAAACAGGAGAACTCTATGTTTTTAGCAATAGAAAACTTAAAGAAGGCGTGCAAGTTATAGAAGGCGTTGTTAAAAAATCTGCAATTGGACAAATGTATATAGAAATTAGAGATTAATTTAGGGATTCACATCACTTCATCTTCATCTACTCTTTTATAAGTATGCAATTCCTCTGGTTTAAACCATAATTTAATTTCTCTCTCAGCATTTTTTTTATTGTCAGAAGCATGAATTAAATTAAAATAAGTTCTTCCTTTTTCATCAGCATGTTTTACACCCATATGTCCAAAGTCTCCTCTTATTGTTCCTGGAGGAGCGATATCCCCACTAGTTGGCCCAACAATTTTTCTTACAACAGAAATAGAATCTGCTCCTTCTATTACCATTGCAATCACAGGACCACTTGTTAAATATTCTTTTAATCTTCCAAAAAAAGACTTGTCTTTATGCTCAAAATAATGCTCTGATGCAAATTTTTCATCAACCCAAATCATTTTCATTCCAACAATTTTCAAACCCCTTTGTTCTAATCTTTTTATAATCTCTCCAATTAAACCCCTTCTCACACCATCTGGCTTTATTGCAACAAATGTTCTTTCTATTGCCATAATATAAATCTGTTAAATTAATATTCTGCTCTTGGAGAGACTAAAATATCCAAGGGTTTATATATTCTGTAAATATATTCTGCACTTGCAATTATTTTCTTTGTCACAGTTAATCTATCTTCTGTAAGCTCATTTTTTATTGAATTAGAAGGGTCAAAACTGAAATAATATTTAAAAGGTTTTTGCCCTCTCATAATTATTGGTTTTATATTTTTAACTTTATTTTTATTAATTATTTTAAATTCTTCCGAACAAGATTTAACATTCATATCTCTAAAATTGATAGTTAAATCCTCTGGCGCAATTTTGTCAATTTCCCCACTTCCTTTATTCATAACTTCCAAGTAGATTTGATATTTTCCTTCTTCTAAAGAAGTTTTTGTACTTTCATCCTCTATAATAACTGGCTGTTTGATTTTTGAAATATCCAAATATAATTCAACAGGGCCATCAGAAGGAACATTTATAATATCAACAGGTATCTTTCCCCCCGATTGTAAATATTCTATATAAGTATTTTTATTTATGTAAGTTATAGTTGCAAGTCTTGTTGAAGTATATTCATATTTTACAGAAACTTCTAAATGACCTGGCAAAGCCATTGTTCCTGAATTATCTGGAGAAGTTAGTTTAAAACTAAATGTTTTTTCCTGTCCTGGGTTTATTTTCTCATTGGTTTTTTCACACTCTACACATTTAAAAATTCCAGGATTAATTCCAACATAAGTTAATGTAATTGGTTTATCTTGATCTCTATTTTCTAAAGTAACGAAAATATCTATCTCTCTATTTGGTCCTATCCTTCCATCTCTCACTACAGGAATATCTATATTTTTAATCACAATTACATCAGGAATTTCAACTGTTTTCTCTTCAACTGTGCACAGACCTATTGCTTTACAGTATTTTCCTCCAACAGGAATAGAATCTGGCATTGTGCAACCAGAAACAAAAACCAAAGAAACCAGGAGTATACCAAAAAATAATCTTTTCATAATTTAAATCAATATTTATTATATGTATAATTTTTTCCAGAGATATTTCATTGACCCGATCATAAATTTATCTGGTTATAATTGGATAAACTCTTTTGTTTATGCTCTTGTTTTAATTGCTGCAATTTTTCTAATTTATAAACTTCTAAAATTCCTAAAAATTGAAGTAAATTTGAGATTTGCATTATCTTTATTACCTTATATTTTTCTTGGCTCTATTTTAAGAGTTTTGAGAGATGCGAATTTTTTTACTTCTCCAGTTTTTGTTTCTCCTTTAATTTATATTCTAATTTTTCTAATTGCTCTTCCACTGCTGCTCTTCTCTCTATTCCTGGAAAAAAGAACAAAGATTCCCTTTCAAAATTATTTTTTCTCCTTTGGTTTTATTCTTTCTGGAATTTTCTTCACACAAATTAAATTTGTTAATTTCATTGCGGCAGCGCAGATTTTATCTTTGGATCTATTGATTTTTGTTTTAATTTTTTCTCTTGGAAATTTATCAAAATTAACAAAAAGTTTGTGGAACAAATTTGCAATTTTTTCGCAGTTGTTTGACGCAAGTTCAACTTTTGTTTCAGTTCAATTCTGGGGCTATTCAGAGCAACATGTTTTGCCAAACCTAATTTTTGATTTTTTCGGAAACTGGAGTTTTTTTCTTGTAAAATTTATTGTTGTTCTGCTTTTGCTTTATGTTATTGATTCAAGTATAAAAAATAAAAATTTCAAAAACTGGATAAAATTGGTTGTTATAATTTTAGGACTTGCTCTTGGAACAAGGGATTTGTTTAGAGTATCATCTTTGGTTTAATAATTTTTAATCAACATATTTTTTCTGCCGATTGTGAGAGCGTAATTAATTTTGTTTTTAGAAATCACTGTGAAATTATAACCTATATAATATCCTTTTCCTGACAAACATTCATCAAAAATATCAAACAAATCTTCAATATCTCCGGCAAGATTTATTTTATTTTCAGAATTTTTCTCGATTTTGTTTATCTCCTCAACCAGATTAAGAAAAATCAAATCCTCATCATTTTTTAGAACAGAAGTGTAATCAATTCTGGAATAACTTTCAAAAATATTAAATAAAGTTAGAAGAGAGAAAGAGAATAAAACTGCTGCAACAATATACCATTCTCCTTTCATTTTCGTTTTTTTAGTTTATTAAGAGCATAAATTATTAAACAAGAAAGGAGATACCAATAAATAACAGAAAGAAAAATTCCAACAGGATCAGAAAATACATTTGTTGGTCTTATTACCCAGAAATACGGCCAAGTTATTGGGTTATAGCAAGGGCAACACATTAAAATACAAATATCTACCCAAGGAGGACAACAAGAACAACATCCTTTTAAAGATAAAAATGAAAAAATAAAGATAAGTGAAAATATAATCCCTTTTCTAAAATCAAACTTTAAAAACTCTAAATTTTCTTTACCCATAATCTATAACCTATAAATTTGAACATGCGCGACCCCATCTATAAATTTTACATTTTCCTTATTAATCAATTTCAATTCTGCTGCCAAATTAACAATTTTGTTTCCAATTAAATTTATTATTTTTGCTTCCTTTAAAAGATGGATAATTTCTTCCTTTTCAGCAAATCTTTCAAAATAAAAACTTTTCTTTATTTCAAAATCAATCTCTCCAAATTTCAGTTTTTTTCCGAGAATTTCTCTGTCGCAGGCAGCAAGCAATTTATCTTTTTTAAAATATTTGCAAGCAAACATTTTTATTCTTTAATGTATTTCTTAAACCAACCTAACCACCTGTTATAAATTTCCTCTGAATCTAAGGACCCAAATTCCCTTCTAACTTCATCTGAGAAAAGATGAAACATTGAATTTGCAAGAACAACAGTCTTAGCTTCAAGGATATCAAATTTTTTTGTTTTATTCGCAATTTTTACAATTGTGTCTAATATATTTGCCCTTAAATTAATATTGCTCCATATAGCATCCCAATCTCCTTTCCACTCTCTAACATTTTTTGCAATGGAATTTATTATTTCACTCTCACCAGCGAGCAATGTTGAAGTTGGTTCTAATTCATCTTTTTTAGCGTTATATTCTAATAAATTTACAAATCCTTTTTCCTCTGCAGGGTCACTTTTCCAGTGTTTTCTTATTTCTGTAAATTCAACTGTTCTCCTATATGAATGCAAACCATCAGCACTTTTTAAAGTGTTATTTATTATTACCAAATCTGTTGCCTTAAAACTTGTTGGAGGAACACCCAAATCATTTACAACTCTGTCAAATAAACCATAAGCGCTTTCTCCATGTATAGTGCCTGCGACAACATTTGCCATTGCACCTATTCTCATAGCCTCATAAAGAGCCAAAGCCTCTTTACTTCTAACTTCTCCGATTATTAAACAAGAATCTCCCAACCTTAGAGACACTCTCAAAGCTTCTTCTGCAGGAAGTTCTGTTTCAACCATTGTTATTACAGATCTTGATTTTAATCTTGTTACATTAAATCCGAGTTCTCTGAATTTTGTAATAGGTAATTCTAACGTATTATGAGCTAAGATATTTTCACACACAAAATTCTCATTCCCAGGAACAGAAAAATCATAAACATATCTCTCTGATTTTACTTTCTTTACACTAACAACTCTATCCCAAAAAATATCTGAATAGGCTAATTGTTTTAGAAAAGTATATAACTTATTTTTATTATGTAATTTGAGGATTAATTTTTTCAAATGTTCTCTGCCAATATTATTTCCCCTCTTTATATAATCGTTTTTATTAAAATCTTTACATACCCTGGCAATTTCTTTTTTTAGTTCTAAGGATAGCGGTATTATATCTGTACAGTCATGTGTAGATATTTTGGAGCAGAGCTTCTTGAGTTTTTTTATTTTCTTTTCTGTAAGTATTCCAATTTTCTCTTTAAAATTTTTCAGGGATTTTAAGCTGGAAATATTTGCATTAAATGTTCCGTCTTTTCTTCTATTATTGCTTTTCCTGAGAATTATATCATAATCTAAGAGCAAAGTCTGCAAATCATATAGTAATTTTTCTGAAGATAAAGAGATTATAATCTCTTTTTTGCCCACACACCCATCTCCAGAGAATATTCCTTTCAAAACAAAAGATATTTGCTCTTTTGATAAATTATATATCCATTTTGGAATCTCTTTAGTATAAGCATTTCCAGTTAAGTTTAATATATCTTGCATGACTATTTTAAGTATATTTGATGAGATCATCAGAGTAAATTTATCAGAATGCTTTCTAACCCTAAGATTAAGCTTTTTTGCCACTCTTCTTACAACTCTTCTCAATTCTTTTTCAACTACTGAAATTAGAACACTCCTCTTATCATAGCACCCATCTGCTATCCACAGTCCAATAAAGGTTAAAAAATCTTCATCTAGAGATATTCTTGTTGGCAGAGGTTTTCCTCCACTTTTTGGTTTGATTTTAACATTTTTTAAATCAAAACTTTTTTTGTTTAGTTTTAGAAAAACATTCACAGGCAAAATACATTTTCTCTTCCAATAAGAACATAACTTTTCGGAGTAACCCAACTTCTTTGATACTTTCTTTATCTCTGTCCACCGTTCTTTTATTAACTCTTGAATCTCTTTGCCTTTTAGGTAGAAATTTCTTAATTTTTTCAGATGTCTTAACAGATTAATTGAGTCTTTTCTTCTGTTGTTTATCCTGAATATTCTTGGAACTGCAATAAAATCACCTTCTTTTAAATCTTTAACCCTAATTTCTTCCAAAATTCTTTTGCTACCTATAGAAAAAAGGGAGTGGTCACCAGTAACTTTTATCTTCCGACCAGTTGATGTTAAAATTTCATAAATATCTTTATTTGTCTTGTGTCTGATAAAAGAACTCACTTTTTTAAATTCTATTTTACCTTCTTTATTAATTGAACAAACCTCTATTTTATCGGTTATATCTGTTGCTCTGACAATATTTCTTCCATTCTCTATTCTTGGTTTATAATTCTTGATTAATCCATCTATTAATACACCAACCCTTGTTTTTTCTATTTTTCCATTTCTTTTAATTAAAATTCTAGAATCTCCTGAAACACTATCCTCAACCGAAATAATTCTTTTATTTTTCATTATTTGGGAAATTATAGACCCTAATAAACTTGTTTTTCCAGAACTCCTTGTTCCTCCAATTAACATAGACCTTCCACCATCAATTATAAACCAAAGAAGACCTCCGGCTAAAGGGTTAAACATTTTCTGTGAAATAAAAAGAGGAAAAGTCCAAGGTCTCTCTCTATGCCTCCTTAAAGCAAAACCAAGACCTTCAGGGGATAAAGTTTGCATTATTGCGCAAACCCTTGCTCTTCCCCCTGGAACAGAAATTTCAGCATCTAAAACAGGATTTGCTTCATCTAATGGTCTTCCAGAACTCAATCTTAATCTTGTTGCTAATAATTCTGCATCTTCTTTTGTTTGTGTTATATTTGTCTGACATTCTCCATATTTTCCATGATAAAGATAAATTGGAGAGGAACCGGGTGGAGAGTTAACATAAACATCCTGAACATTATCATCAGACAAAATTAATTCCAAAATTCCAATTCCTGCCGTATATCTAACAAGAATCTCTGCAATTGTTTTCAATCTATCCTCAGAAATGTTGAATGAACTTGACATATCTCTCAGCATGTCCAAACCAATATTATAAAAACTTTTTCTTACTTCTTCTGAAGCAAATTCTTCTCTTTCTAATGGTCTGTGTCTTGCCATGTATCTCTTTGCTCTATCAAGCAATTCATATTCTCTGTCATCCAAACCAAATTCTATTGGAATAATATGGTACAGCAATCTAACTTCATTAGGTAGTTTATAGATTTCAACTTTTGCATCCCTAATTGAATAGCTGTCAATAAGCTCAGCTTTTTCTGGAGGAGTACTTTGATACTTTGTATAGGTAAAATTTGGTCTGACAGAAGGAATAAAAAACTGCCTGTAAACAGACCTGTCTCCAACTTTATATCCTGGCAAAAACTCTTGACTTTTTTTTATTAATGTTGTTCCTTCCAACAACTCTTTCATTGGAATAAGCGAATTGTTTAGATAGTGATTATAGCATTCTTTGCAAATTCCTTTTGTTCTTTCACTTAATACTTTTGTATGTCTTATCCTTCTTATTAATAAAACATAGGCTCCAATTGGATCACTTCTTAGTTTTGGTAAAATTATATTTTGCAGGAAATCCATTCTTTCTGGTACACACCTATCACACTTTTCCGTGACCAAATTTTTAGTTGAAAACAATTTTAAATCTCTTGTAATTTTTTCAATAACTTTTGCTATTTCAAGCAACATCTGCGTCTGTTTAAAATCATACTCATATTCCCTTTCCCTTGCTAAAATAATTGCTCTTGCATCTTTAACAGCAATTAAATTATTTATAGTTTCACTCATGCATTCTGGAAAATCCTCTATTGATGCTCCGTAAATACAGTTAAGACAATCTATTTTCAGAATCCCATCTTTATAAGTATATTTTCCTGGCATAAAATAATTATGTTTAAAATTGGATATCTTAATTCTTTTTAATAATATCCTCAAAAGCTTTAACAACCCTATCAATTTCTTTTTTTGTCAGTTGGTAGGTTGAAACCTTGAAGTTTTTTGTTAAACCAGGCTTTATTCCTCCTATTCCCCTCTTTTTTAGTTCATGATATAAAAAATAACCTCTTTTTTTGTGTTTCTTTGAAATTTCGTATATTGGTTTTGCTTCAAAAAACATCAAATCATGATTGTGCGGTTTTTCTCCCAATTGCTTCAAACCAAGTTTCTCCAGTTCTTTTGAGAAATATCTTGCCTTTTCAATTTCTTTATTCCAATATTTAATTCTTTCTCTAACAGTTGGAAAGGAGGCAATCAAAGTTATTATTGAGGGTCCTCTAGAAGAACAACCAAGCATCTCTACTTCTTTATTAGGAAAATACTTGCTTTTTCTCAAAATTATTTTTTCCCATTCTTTGTTGAAACCGAGAATGCCAATTGGACCAGATGCAGCCATTGATTTGTGGCCTGAACCAATCAAAAAATCAACTCCTAACTTGTTTAATTTAATCTCAAGTCTTCCAATAGAATAAGCGCAATTTAAAAGAAGAGGAATGCCTTTATTTTTACAGATTTTTGACAATTTTTTAACATCGGGAAAATTTCCATAGTTTCCATCCGGATAAGTCAGCAAAACCAAAATCGGCTTGTTCAAATCTATTTTTTCCTTAAATTTTTCAACATCAATTTTGTATTCTGGATACCCGGAACTTTCAACAATATCAATATCCAATCCAGCCCTTTCTGCGGCAATATAACTTGAATAATGAGCATTTCCATCTGCGAGAACAATCTTGCTTTTGTTTTTTTCTGTCTTTAAAGAGTTCATAACAGCAAAAATTGCTTCTCTTGCCCCATTTGTTGTTCTTGCCAAATCGCAACCCAAAAATTCTGGCAGTTCCTCATGAACAAATTTTTTTATATTTGGTTTCAAAATCAAATCCAATCTTCCGGGACAGAAATCGCATATAGAATAACCATCAGCAAATTCAATCAAAGCATCTCTTGCCTCTTTTGTCAAAATTCCTCCTCTCTGAATTGGATTTAGATTAATTTCAAATTTTTCTCTTTTCAACTCCATAATAGTTTTTCTTTGGTTAAATATTGTATAAAGTACAAGTTATATTTTCAAATTTGAAGTGAAAGTCTAAATCTTGTAAGAGTTTTTGGATGGTGTGGAATTGCAGGTTTTTAGCTTGCAGATAAAAAATAAGGAAAGTTCATATTTTAATATACCAAAACCCATATTTTTGTTAAAAATACAAATGTATATAATTAAAAAGATATAGTTTTATGAAAAGCGAAAAAGAAATCGAAGAAAAAGTATTCTTCAGTCATTTTCATATATAAAGTATTAAATTTTAAATAATTACTCTAATAATCTCTTTAACTATTTTTTACTATTAACACAACTTTTTACATTTGAATGAATCTCCAAACAGAGGAAAAGATTTTGAGGTGTTTGAATAAATAAAATTCAAATATATTTTTTATATTCCCACCTATCCAACAACTCAAAAGGACGTCTAATTTTCTTTACTAGAGAAATCCCAAGTACTCCAAAATATTTGTCAGCAGTTTCTACAAATTTATTATAGATTCTCGCTGCATTTGTTCCTGGAAGAAGTTTGGCTTCTAATAACTCTTTATCATGATAAAATTCTTTTTCAGTGTAAACCGAACCTGAAGCAAGAGATCTATCTAATCTTCCTGGAGGATGTGGCTCTAGAGGATGTGAGTCTATATTATCTATATTATAGTCAACCATAATTAATATGATTTTATTATGGTAAGTATAAATAAATATTTTGAAAATTTTACTGAAGGATTAAACAGAATAAATAATAAGTATGTTAAAGCTCTTTCAAGAGGTTTTGTTCAGGGTATTGATCTTATCCCAATTTGTGTAGAACGAGCAGTTAATTATAAGAAGGGTAAATTTAAATATAAATCTTTAACTTTAGGAGATAAAGCATATAGCGATTATATTGAAGATAAAAATAAAAATATTCTTACAATTTCTATTGAGACTGCAGGTAGAGCAATTGGAATATTAGGTAATGGTTTTTTATATTGTGTACCCTGGGGCATAACAGCAGCATTAGACCTTGCAAACTATTATCAAAGTAAAAAGAAGACTTACAAAAATTTGTAATTTAAGAGTAATTTGACTTTATTCAGAAATTAGTTATTATAATTCAAACAATCTCAACCTCAAAATTATCTTTCATAAAATTAATTGCTTCCTCGGATGAAATCATGTGCTTTCTTCCTATCTTTGTTTTTCCAAACCCAGGCCTTCTCAAGGTAACGCAAACATCTAAACCGAAAATTGGCATTTTTGGGTCATATTCTACTCCTGGAATTTCAATATATTCTGGAATTCCAAAAGAAAAGGTTCTCCCGGAGAAACATCTTTTGTTTAATTTGTTTTCTTTTGCTTTTAAAAGTCTATCCAGTAATTTCTTTGTTTCTTCGCCTCTGATTGTAACAATTACGCCAATATTGCGACCTTTAGCAACTCCAAAAGTTGTCCTTCTCTTTGTCTTTCTATAAACAGGTTTTCTATTAGTTATTCTCTCTAAAATTGTTTTTGCATTTTCAAGCTTTTCACCAGGTTCCCCAACACCGATATTTAATACTAATTTCTCAATTTCTATCCTCCTCATCTTATTTTCTTCATTCTTCATCATTTAATTCTATGTTAAAAAATAAAAGATAAAATGCGGGGGGAGAGATTTCCGTATCAATCTTTTCTTTTGGCTTGAGGGTTTCCTTTTTTTAAAAGAAAAGCCTCATTCGAACTCTCGAAGGGACTTTTATGGAGCCAATAAGAAAAAAGGGCTTACCCACAAGGTTTCCTAAAAAAATCTGAGCTTCGCACCTAAGCCTTGCGCCTTTAGCCTATCTTTGACCACTTGGCTACCCCCGCATAATTTGATATTTAAAATTTTTTAGAAAATTATCTCTATTTTAAATTTTAATAATTTATGGTAACAATCTATTCAATAAAAGGGAAGAAAAAAGGAACAATCAAACTAGGAAAGGTGTTTAATTTTCCTTTAAGAGTTGATTTAATAAAAAAAGCTGTTCTTGCTTTTAGAGCAAACAGAAGGCAGAAATATGGAGCAGACAAACTTGCTGGTTTAAGGACAAGCGCGCATTATCATGGAAAAAGTGATCTCCCTCCTCAAGTTAGAATGGCTGGAAGAGAGATGGCAAGAGTAGCAAGGATTCATGGTGAAGGACCTTTATTATTTGTAGCAAGAGTTACTTCACAGGCGGTAAAGGGTAGAAAAGCTCATCCTCCAAAGGCAGAGAAAAATTTTGTTAAAAGAATAAATAAAAAAGAGAAAAAGTTGGCTCTTTACTCTGCTCTCTCTGCTTCTGTAAACAGAGAATTAATTTTAAAAAGAGGGCACAAAATAGAAAACTTAAAAGAAGTTCCTTTAGTTCTTGAAGATGAATTTGCTAAACTAAAAAAAACAAAGGATGTTGTCTCTGTTCTAAATTCCTTTGGTTTGGAATTAGAATTGAAGAGAGCAAAAGAAAAGAAAATCAGAGCAGGAAAAGGAAAAAGAAGGGGAAGAAAATATAAAAAGAAAAAGTCCGCTTTGATTGTTGTTCCTGAAAAATGTGATTTGCAAAAAGCTGCCAGGAATATTGCCGGAGTTGAAGTAAGCTCTGTTAAAGATTTGAATGTTGAAAAACTTGCCCCAGGAAATAATCCTGGAAGATTAACAATTTTTACAAAATCTGCTGTTGAGCAGTTAAATAAGTTTGAAATATGACAGAAAAAAATTTTTGGGAGTTGATAGATTATCCGGTTACAACAGAGAAAGCTGTAAAGATGATTGAAGAAGAAAACAAACTAACTTTCAAACTTAAGAAATTAAAAACAAAAAAAGAAGAAATAAAGAAAAGTTTTGAAGAAGAATTTAAGGTAAAAGTAGAAAAAGTGAATACCCTGATAGACAGAAAAGGAAAAAAGAGAGCAATAATAAAATTAAAAAAAGAATTCTCTGCTGGAGATATTGGTGTAAAGTTGGGAATTATTTAACTTCAGAATTATATTTATGCTAAAACTAATTTTAAATATAGAAAATGAAAAATTGAAAGAAGAAGTAAAAGATATGATTTCAAAAATTGATTATCCTTTAAGATTTGATAATATAAAAATATCAACAAGTTACAAAACAGATTTTTTGAGCGGAGATGTTAATAGAACTATGGAGATTTTAATAAATCCGGAAAACAAAATTCTTGAAAATAAATTTCTGTTTCGTGGTTTTTTTGCAAGGTTTGTTTTTCTCTTGATAAATGAAAAGGAGGGATTGAATTTTAAGATTAAAGAAAAATTGGAGTTGCCAGAACTTGTTGAATTTGTGCAGAATTTTTTTGCTGATTATAAAGCAGTTAAATATGGTTTTAAAATTGATATGCATAGGTTTTTTCTTGAAAAAATCTCAAAGAAAATTTATAATAAAAGAGTTTCAAAAGAAGAATATTTAGAATTTTATTCTTTTTATCTGATTTTCAAAAAAATTGGTGAAGAAGGAGAGATAAAATCTCTTCTTGAGACAATAAAAATAGCGGGATTAGATGGATTATTGAAAGAACTTGAAAAACTGAATTATCCATACTTTTTTGGAGATGAGAAATTAAAAAAAGCATGGATTGATGTTTTTAATTTATAATTATGAATTATATAAAACATGAGGGAACAAAAAAATTATTCAGAACTTCAATTATTATCTCTATAGTTTTTATTCTTTTCTGCATGTTTTTATTAATTTTGGCAAAATTATATTTGCCAACAAACCTCTTATCTTCTTTTGATGTTTCAAATTTTTTAAAATATGGATACCTTGGTATTTTTATAATTACTGTATTTGGAGGAACTTTTTTTCCTGTTGGAAGTCCTGCAGTCGTTGCGGCAGCAGGCTTATTAGGTATGCCAAAAATACCTGTTGTTATTATTGCATCTCTTGGTTATACAATTGGAACTTGCATAAATTATTTGCTAGCTTATGAATTTGGGATTCATTATGTCAAAAGAAAAATAGGGGAAGAAACTTATAAAGACCTTGTAGTTTGGTGGAATAAATGGGGTATCATCCTTGTTGTTTTATTTGCACTTGTACCTATTTTTCCATTTAATCTTCTCGCCCTGCTCTGCGGTTTGTTTAGGTTTAATATTTTATATTTTATTCTAATCAATTTTGGGTCTAATCTTCTGAACTCTTTTATTTTTGTGTATATTGGCTCTTCTGCTGCGAGTTGGATTGGCATATTTTAATCGGGCTAGCCTTTGGCTTAATTATCTTTAAAAATGCTTGCTCAAAAGAAAATAAGGAAACCAACTTATTTACTCTAAAATATATATTTTATCACCGAAAACTATAAATACTTTTAGTATATTATATATTAGTGGTGAAAATGCTAACTTATGAGCTAACTTATGAGCAAATGGAAAAGTATATGGGCGAAGTGATTAAAGAAGCCAAAAAAAGAAGCGGTCTTCATGAAGCGGGTATTATCATGAGAAGAATTTATGGTGAAGAATTTGGAACTATGTGGCAACCTACTAGACCAAATATGAATTATTATCCTGGAGTAGATAAAGAAGGGATATTGGTGTTTGTTGGAAAAGAGCCAACCGATGCTTATACAGACTATAAAAATAGACTAGTGTATGTAGGTTCGAAACAAAGAGGGTTAACAGAAAAAGAATTCAAAAAATTTGTTGCAAGTCAAATCAAAAAGAGTGTTGCAGAAAGATTTAGAGGAGTTACAGCTTTGGAAAAGTTGGTAGAGGGGTTAGACTTATACATTAGCGATTCACTTGAATCTCATTAAACAAAGATTTTTATTTTCTAAGCTTTTATAATTTGAGTGGTATCTATAGAGATGTGCGAAATTAAGGTTCTTATAGAGAGATAATTAGTTTGTTATTTAATTTCGCACATAATTTTAATAGAGCAAAAAACACTTTTCAGTAAAGATATTGAAAATTATTTGGTTAGTTTGAAAACCTAAATATGAATGGTGAAAATGGCAAATCGGAAATTTTACTATCTGTAACTTGATTTAATTTCTTTATTGAGAAAATAGAAACCAATTAAACCTATAATTACAATTAGCCAGAGACTCAAAAACCTGTCCAACAAGAGCATGGAAGAAGAAAATGGGGCAGGAATTCCAAAAATTATAAGAGTTGATATTATTCCTCCTTCAACCAAACCCAAACCTCCAGGAAGCCAAGGGACAGTTGAAAACAAAACTTCTAAAACCCAAACAACTAAAACCAAAGTAATAGGAACTGGAAAATTAATCGCCAAAAAAATAAAATAAATTCTAAAGAATTCAAGAAGACGGCAGAGAAAAGAGATAGAAAAAATTTTTATGCAAAGGCTTTTGTTTAAAAACAAATTTCTCAAACTTGAACTAAAAATTTTGCTTGATATTTTTGCATTTGCTTTGAAAAATCTTAAAACATACTTTTCAATAAATTTTTCAATTTTATCTTTGTCAAGCATGAATCTGAATGCAAAGAAAAAACCGATTATGACAAAACAAAAAATTATGGTTCCTATATATAAAAATTTCGCAGTTAGATATTTTGTAACAGATAAAAAAATGATTAGCAAAAATAGAGTAACATAAAAAGAAATTAGTTCGCTTGTTATTTCTACAACAATTGAAGCGCTTGATTTTGTTGCAGGGATATTGCTTTTTGCTAAATAATATAGTTTTACAGGTTCTCCGCCAGCTTTAATTATAGGAGTTAGTTGATTAATAGCCATTCCAGAAATCAAAATTTTGAATATTCTGAAAAATTTCAACTTATATTTTTGCGCAGAAATAATTATTTTCAGTCTTGCAACATACAAAAAAATTATAAAAAATTGAGTTAACAGAGCAATAAAAAAATAACCTAAATTTGAATTTGACAAAATATTTATAAGTTGCTTTCCTCCAAAAAAGAAAATAACTCCAAAAAACAGAAAAATACCTAAAATAATTCCAAATACTTTATTCATAAACTCTAATTAATTTTTTAAAATTAGATTTATGAAGATACCAAAAGAGCAGAGAAGGTATTGCAAATATTGCAAAAAATACACAGTCCAAAAACTGAAAGTAGTTAAAAATAAACCCAGAAGAAAGCTTGCAGTTGGGCAGAGAAGACATCTAAGAAAACTTGCAGGCTATGGTTCTTTTCCAGCAAAAAAGCCAAAAGGAAGGGGAAAACCAACAACAAAACTTGATTTAAGATATATTTGCAAAGAATGCGGGAAACAAAATATTATTGGAAAAGGTTTTAGAATTAAGAAGGCGGAGTTTGTTTGAATTAACCTAAATTATACATAGGTTTTATGATAATCTAATAAATTAGCTTTATATTCTCTAAAAAAATTTCGTAAATGATTTGAAATGAGTTCTTTTTCTTTTTTTGAATAATAAAGATCTGTTTTAATCAAAGAAATTGCCTCTTCTTTTATTTCATTAATTTCATCTAAGTCATAAGGAAAATTATTCTGAGATATTAATTGATTAAAAAAATCTAATGCTTTTTTATAACAAATTTTATCTAAATATTCTTCTTTCATAATTCCTCACCCAACAAAGAATCACAAAATCTTAATTTATATTCTAATTCCTGTTTTATGTACTCTTCCAAATCAGAATTTTTCAACAAATTTCTAATTTCTCTTTTGTATGAATTTATTTTTCTTAATTCTTCTCTGCTGTTTTTCTTGTTTAATTTCAAGTAGGCGGCAGGAATTAAAACTTCTAAAATTAAATCTATCTTTTCTTCTGCAGAAATTTTAGATAGTTTACCCGTGAATAAATCCCCAACCATATTCCAAAAGAAATAAATATTGGGGATTACTGCAACTTGACAAAAATTACTGGATAATGAAATGCAGTAATCCAAATTCGCATAATTTAATTTATTCAAAGTATTTATAATTTTTGAATTTTATACGGCAAATGTCTATTTCAAACTCAAAAATTCTTTTCTCTTTTTCTGCTCTATATCCAACTGACTAAAAAGTTTGTTTGCTCTGAATCTTCCAGTTTCAGGGTCTCTTCTAAAAGTTATGTTAAGATTTTTTAAGAAGTTATTTAAACCTTCATATGTTTTTACTATTTCTGCCTTTCCGAATTTTTCTGGTTTACCGCTAAACAACATAATTCTATTAGAGATTTGGGAAATGAGATGCAAGTCATGGTCAACAATTACAGCACTACTTTCTTTATTTTCAATTATTCTTTTGAGAATCTTGACTAATTGCAACCTGTTTTCAACATCCAAAAATGCTGAAGGTTCATCCAACAAATATAAGTCTGCCTCTTTTGAAAGGCAAAGAGAAATCGCAAGAGTCTGCAACTCACCACCACTTAAATCTTTAACCTTTTTTTTGTACAAACTTTCAAGTTTAAAAGGATAGGCAATCTGTTCTTTAAATTCTTTTGTTTTTGGAACAATCTCCTCAACCAATCCAGAAAAATCAGGATGAAGATATTGCGGCTTATAAGATATTTTTACTTTTCCTAAAACCTCTCCTTTATCTGGTTTCAGTCTTGATGCGAGGATTTCCATAAATGTTGTTTTACCAATTGAGTTTTGTCCAAGAATCCCTAAAATTTCATTTTTACAAATTTCTCCTTTTTCAACTTTCAATTTAAAATTTCTAAAATTTTTTTCCAAACTGGAAAATGAAATTAATTTCTGATTTTTAAGATTCTCTTGCAAACTTATGTTAAATTTAATTTTATCTCTCCTCAACCTTACATTTTCTGTTTTTAGATAACCGTTAAGATAAGAGTTTATCCCTTTCAAAGAAGGATATAGTGCAGAAACCACCCCGTAAGACCCAGGAGAACCATAGAATAAATAAACTTTGTCAGCAATGTAATCCAAAATAGCAAGGTCATGCTCAATAATTATTACTTCCTTCTCTTTTAATCTATTTTTTATTAAATTTGCTACTTTAAGTCTGGAAACAACATCTAAATAAGAAGAAGGTTCATCAAACAGATAAAGGTCTGCTTTTTTTGATAAACAAAAAGCAATATTTAATAGTTGCAATTCACCACCAGAATAATTCTCTTTTTTCTTTATGTTTAATTCTTTTATTATTGATTTGTCTATTTTTTCTATGTCTACTGGTTTAAGTATTTGTGGTTTGTATGAAACTGTTTTTTCTTTTTGTAAATAAACTTTTAAGATTGTTTGAAGATTTTCTGTTTTTATTTTTAATTCTTTTGCGAGAATTTTCATTGCTGTTGATTTTCCTATTCCATTTCTTCCAATTAAACCAATAATAACTCCTTTTTCAGGAATAGGCAAATTATAAAGAGCAAATTTATTTTCTCCGTATCTGTAAACCAAATTCCCAATTTTTTCTGGAGTATTAACAATTTTTATTGCATTAAATGGGCATCTGTTTGAACAAATTCCGCAACCAACACAAAGTTCTTCATTTATCTTTGCATATCCATTTATTGAGATACACTCCTTTTTTAACTTGTTTATTGGACAAACTTTTGCGCACAAACCTTTGCATTTTTCAGGATTGCAGTATTTCTCATCAACAATTGCCAATCTCATACGAAAACAGGTATTTTTAAAGTCTTTGTAGTGATTAGCAATAATACTATAAATGCAATTATACAAACCATAACAATTACAGTCAAAGCAACAGGCCAAGATAAAATTTCTTCTCCCATAATCAATTACTCAAATTAAAAAACTTTATTGCATTCTCTGTTGTTATTTTATCAACCGCAGAAAAATCTAATTTTTTTATTTCCGCGATTTTTTCAATCACAAATTTTACAGAAATAGGGGTATTTCTTTTTCCAAATCCAAGCCATGGAGAATCTGTTTCCGTCATCAATCTCTCAATTTTCATTTTTTTTGTGATCTTTTTTATATTCTTGCTCCTAAAAATAGAAGTATTAATTGAGACAAAATACTGATTTTCAATTACTTTTTGAATTAAATTTTTATCCGAGAAAAAATGGAGCAAAACTTTTTTTGGTTTTTGTTCAATTATGATTTTCAGACACTCTTCTGCAGCATCCCTGCAATGAACAATTAGAGGCAAATCAAGTTTCTTTGCAAGATTTATGTGTTCAATAAAAAGTTTTTTCTGCTCCTCTCTCAATTTTTGATCCTTAATCCAATAATAATCAAGACCGCATTCTCCAATTCCAACCAAATTATTTCTGTTTTTCTCAATTTTTTCCAAATATTCTCTTATTTCATCCCTTGAAAATTTTGAGATAAATTCAGGATGAAAACCCGCTGTTAGAAAAACAAAATTTTTGTATTTTTTGATTAATTCAAGGCTTTTATCAAAATCTTTCGGGTTGGCGCAGGAAGTAATTATTGCGAGCAATTCTTCCTTGCACTTTGAAATAACTTCTTCTCTGTCTTCATCGTAATCCGATTGTTCTAAGTGGCAGTGAACATCTATCATTTTAAAAATCTAATCCAGAAAAGGTTTTTTTCTCATCATAAAAATAATGCTTTTTCTCTTCTAATTCTGTTACAAGATCTGCCATTTTAATTATTCTTTCTGAAGCAAATCTTCCAGTTAGTATGAAATGGATATTTTTTCTTCTTTCTAACAGAGAAATCACTTCATCTTCATCCACAAGTTTGAATTTTATTGCATACAAAATCTCGTCCAAAATTATTAGTTTGTGTTTGTTTTCAAGCAAAAGTTTTTTTGCAAATTCCATTCCCTTTTTCGCTTTCTTTTTGTGAACTTCAAAAGAACTTTTTTTTAAGCTTGAACCGAGTTTATCCGCGACAACTCTTTTTTTTCCTTTTTTACCTGTGAATAAATCTAAAGAAACAAATTCAATACCTTTTCCTTTCATCCATCCCAACAAAGTTGATTGCGTTGTTATTAAGAAGAAAGGTGGACCAAATAAGTACAAATCAATAAATTTATTATTCTCAAGGAATTTATATTCTCCAGTTTTGCGACCTTTCATAAACTGCAAAATTGCGACTTTTTTTCCATAACCGGCAAATCTTATTGCATGACCTAATGCAGCCGTTGTCTTTCCTTCTCCGTTTCCTGTATAAATAAGAACTTTTCCAAGCATAATAAATCATATTTTAGTCTATAAATCCCGCGAGCCAGATTTCCAATTTCTTTTTGAACTGGCAACCCCTCGGTTTCTGAATTAGAGCACCTGCGTTTGTGTAAAACCAAAGTGTTAAACACTACAGCCGAGTGCTCTACCGTTGAGCTATCGCGGGATAATATTAATTACTTTTTAAGTTTTTTAATGAAATACAAAGAAATGTTGGATAAAGTGTATGAAAAAATAAAAAAAGGAGAAATAAAAGACAGAATCAATATAATAAAACCAGAAATATCAAGCAGCGGAAATAAAACAATTATTTCAAATTTTGAGCAGTTTTGCAATTCAATTAGAAGAGATAAAAAACAGGTTGCAAAATTTTTGTATAAAGAACTTGCAACTTCTGGTTTTGTTGATAGAGGAAGATTAATCCTGCAGACAAGGTCTCCAATTTTGGAAGATAAAATACAAAAATATCTCAAAAATTTTGTTTATTGCCACGAATGCGGAAAACCGGATACAATTCTGCAAAAGGAAGGGAGATTCTATATTTTGAAATGCGAGGCATGCGGGGCAAGGAGAACGATCAAATTATGAGAGAAATAAAATTTTAAAACAAAATGAAAATAACTTTTCTCGGAACCGGAGGGGGAAGGTTTGTTGTTTTAAATCAATTGAGAGCAACCGGTGGTTTTATCATAGAAAGCAAAAATCTGAATATGCATGTTGACCCGGGACCGGGAGCCATAGTCAGGGCGAAACAATTCAAAAAAAATCTGGCAAAATTGAATTCTATTTTTGTTTCTCACCACCATCCTGATCACTATACGGATTTAGAGGTTGTTATAGAAGCAATGACTTTGGGAGCAAAGAAAAAGAGAGGAATTTTAATTTCAAATGAAAATGTTATTAAAGGTTTTGATGATGAACCTCCAGTAGTTTCGCCATTTCATCTAAAAGTTCTTGAGAAAATTTACATTTTAAAACCAGATGAAGAAATTTCTTTTTTAAATGTAAAATTAAAAACGACAAAATGCGTGCATGGAGAAGAAAACTGCATGGGTTTTGTTCTTGAGGATGAAAAGAAAATCGGTTATACTGCGGATGGAGAATATTATGAAGGGCAAGAGAATTATTTTAAAGATTGCGATTGTTTAATTATAAATTGTTTAAGACCGAGAAATTCTGAGCCCTATGGCCATATGACATCTGACAAAGCAAAAATTTTGATTGAAAGGGCGAAACCAAAACTTGTAATTTTGCAGCATCTCGGAATGAAAATGCTCTTTGGAGTTGCGGAGAGAGAAGCAAAATGGATTGAACAGGAAACTGGAATTAAAACTGTTGCCGCGAAAGATGGGCAGGTTTTTGAAATTGGAGAAGAAAATAAAAGTTTGAAAAATTATTGATAGCCTATGAAGAGTTATCCGATATTTTACAAATTGCAACAGTTAAAATTTTCCAATAAGTTTGCAGAAAATAG
>QMZV01000005.1 GCA_003663355.1 Candidatus Aenigmatarchaeota archaeon | reverse complement strand
TTAATCCAGCGTTTAATCTATGAGGATTTTAAACTTGCTGTTTTGCTACTCCCAAAAAATTTTGTTAAAATAATTATTGGTGAAAAAACAACAAAACTTTCTTTAATCTCAAATCTTTTTTTTGAAATAAAAGTATGCGATGATATTAGCCCTGTTTGTTTTTATCCAAAGCCAAGAATTTGGTCAAATATTGTTTTGCTAAAGTTGAAAAAATGCAAGAATTTTAAAGAGGCAATTTTCCAAGAATTTATAAAACAGAAAGACAAGAAAACAAAGAATGCTTTAAGAGAGGCAATTATAAAAGCAGGAAAAAAATTCTCAAGAAATATTACAAAGAGAGAGGCAAAAGGATTTCTTGAAAATTTTGAAATAAATAAAAAAGTTGCAAGTCTTAACTTAAAAGAGTTAAAAGAAATAAAGAATTTTGTCAATAATCTTTTTTAGAGTTTGCTTAATTCTTTTTTAAAATTTAATTATATGGAAAAAATTGTTGCAGTCAGAATAAGGGGGAAATGGAATGTTAGGAAAGAAATAGAGGATACTCTGTGTTTGTTAGGACTAAGGAGAAAAAATCATTGTGTTGTTTTAGAAAATAACAAATCAAATTTAGGAATGCTTAAAAAAGTTAAGGATTATATAACTTACGGAGAAATAAAAGAAGAAATATTAAACAAATTAATTAGCAAAAAAAAGCCAAAAAAAATTGTAAAAAAGTCTGGTGAAATTAAAAAATTAATTTTCAATTTGCCGAATCCAAAAAAAGGATTTAGAAGCATAAAGAGAGGTTTTAATCAGGGCGGTGATTTGGGTTACAGAGGAGAAAAAATAAATGAATTTATTCTGAGAATTATTGAGAATATTAAATCTGATTGAAAATTATAAAATTAAAAGAAATATTCTACTCTATACTCTCAATTTAAATCCGCTATTAATTTCTCTACTCTCATTTATTCAACCACTTCCACTCCAAGAACTTTTTCAACTTCTTTCTTTCTTATTTCTTTATAATTTTCTCCTTTGATATATTCTCGCGGTGAAGTTACTCCTGTAACTACAACCAATGTTTTTACAACATCTCCAAGTTCTTTATCTATGACTGCACCCCAAATTATTTTTGCATCTGGATCTAGTACTGAAGAAACTCTCTCAACAATCTCTTGACATTCTTTTATTGTAATATCTTTTCCTCCAGAGATGTTTATCAATGCTCCTTTTGCTCCTTCTATATTAACATCTAGCAAAGGATTGTTTAATGCTCTTTCAACAGATTCTAACCCTCTGTTTTCTGTATTACTTGAACCAAAACCGATCATTGCCAAACCATTATCTTTCATCACTGACTTTAAATCAGCAAAGTCCAAATTCACAAGTCCTGGTCTTGTAACCAAGTCTGTAATCCCTTTTACAGCATTGACTAAAATTTCATCAGCTATTTTGAAGGCAGTAGTTATTGAAACTTCTGGAACTATTTCAAGAAGTTTGTCATTAGGAATCACAATCAAGGTATCTACATTTTTTTCTAATTTCTCTAGTCCAATCAAAGCATTATTTGTCCTCTGCTTTCCTTCCATGGTGAAAGGCAATGTTACAACTCCTACTGTCAAAGCATCCAACTTTTTTGATATTTCAGCAACAACTGGAATTGCTCCTGTCCCTGTTCCTCCTCCTAAACCGCAGGTAACAAAAACCAAATCTGCTCCTTTCAAACTTTCTGTTATCTCTTGCTTGCTCTCTTTTGCAGCTTCTTCTCCTACTTTAGGGTCTGCCCCTGCTCCAAGACCTTTTGTAAGATTTTTCCCGGATAATATTTTCTTATCTGCTTTACAATATAATAATTGCTGCGCATCTGTATTTATACCAATAACTTCTACTCCTGTTACATTACTCTCCATAAGTCTTGTAGCCGTGTTATTTCCTGCTCCTCCAATTCCAACAACTTTAATCACAGCTTTTCTTTGCTCCAAGACTTTTTCTAAATTTATCTCTGCATCGCTCTTCTTCATTTTTTTAGTGACCATAAATTAATAAAAAAATTATTTAATAAATAGATTAAGCATTTTAAAAATTTAGTTATGAGAAAGATTATTTGTCTATTAGCTCTCTTTTTGCTTGTTACCCCTATTTTAGGGGATTTACCGACAAAATATAGCAATTATGAGATTACCGTAAAGATTCAGGATAACAGAATGATAGAAGAAGAGATAAATATTAGTTTTCCTGTAAATATTGATAGATTTAACTATTACATTATTCACAGGGTAATGGATTTGCAAATTGATGAATCAAAAAATTGTAAATGGAAATACGAAGGGGCAGGAACTTTAATTTCTTGCACAAATCTAAATACCAGCAGAATATCAATTAAATTTAATTATTTTGGCCTAATAACACAATATAAAGATTACAATATTTTTTCAGACAGGTATATTATTTCTACTCCAACAGATTTTTTTAATTTAAAGATTTTCCTTCCAAAAGGATATATCTTAAAAGAGAATAGAAACTCAACCCAACCTCCTTATTATCCTGTTAATGGAGTGCAAAAAACAGACGGCAGGAATATTTATATAGAATGGAATACTAATCCAAGACTCGGAGAAGTTTATGATGTTTCAATATTTTACGAGAAAGCCCTGAGATCCGACCAGTTTATTGTTCTTGTTTTTACCATTCTTACAATTTTAGCAATGTTTTTTATTTTTATATTTTTCAAAAGAAAGACAAAAATTTTAGATTATGGTCTGACAGAAGATGAGAGAAAGTTTTTAAAGGTGTTGTCAGAAGAAGATAAAATATCTCAAAAGAAAATTTCCAGAAAAATTAACATGTCTAAAGCACAGACAAGCCGAATAGCAAAATCTTTGGAAAAAAGAGGTTTAATTGAGAGAAAGAGAAAAGGTCGGAATTATGAGATTATTTTAAAAAAATAAGTATTTAGATAACTTTTAGATTAGGGTTGTTTTGTATTATATTTCTGTTGGAGTGAATAATTATTACAGTGTTATAATTTTTTAACTTAAATAAAAAGTCAAGAAATTTCCTAATATAGGGAGGAACTGTTGCAGGAATGTATTGGTTTAAGAATTAATCTTAATTTTTTATTCTCCACCTAAAATTTAAACTATTTCTTCTTATGCCTCATTTTTTTCCTTCTCTTTTTTAGTTTGTGAGTTTTTATTTTTTTCCTCTTCCTTTTTTTACCACAGGGCATTATTTTAATTATTTTTTAATTTTAAGGAAGGTATTTAATTGCAAAGTATGAAAAATAACCATAGAATTTTATCTAAGTTTTTAGAATTAAACTCATAAATTATTTTAATCTATTTTTATGAGACACGACTTGCTGGCGGATGTTTTCTCAAGTATAAAGAATGCAGAGAATGCTGGAAAAAAGGAAGTTATTGTAGGAAGCAGCAATCTTGTCAAAAACATTTTAAATGTTTTAAAAGAGAAAGGCTATATAGAGGGTTATGATGTTTTGATGAGAAATAACTATCAGGAACTGCTTGTAAAACTTAAAGGCAAAATAAATGAGTTGAAGGTTGTAAAGCCAAGACATTCCTTCAAGAAAAATGAGATTGTAAAATTTAGAGCAAGATATTTGCCAGGAGAAAATGTTGGTTTTTTGCTTGTTTCTGCTCCTAAAAGTAAAGTAATCACAGACAGAGAATTGAAAAATGAGGGAGGAATTATAATAGGCTATGTTTATTAAATTTTTACTTCCTAAAGATTTATGGGAGGAAAAAAAGTATCCGGAGCAGTTTACAAAAGATTATTTGAAAATGTATTTGTGTGCCTAAAATGCAAGCACAAAATGAGAGCAAATCCGCAAAAGATAAGAACTGGGAAAATACACTGCAGAAATTGCGGATATTCAAAATTTAGGCCAAAATCCAGACAGGGGAGAAGATAGTATTTTATATACTTTAAACAAATAATTATTATGGCAATACTAAGATATAAAGAAATTTTAAAAATGCCAAAAGGAGAAGTTCTTAAAAAAATGAGAGAACTGGAATTAGAGTTGGCTAAGGAGAGGAGCAATGTTTCAATTGGAGGAACTGTAAAAAATCCAAGTAGATTAAGGGAAATTAGAAGGACATTGGCAAGAATTAAATCTACAATAAAATGAGTGAGATTTGTCCAATTTGCGGATTGCCGAAAGATATTTGCGTCTGCGAAAAGGCTGCAAAGGAAGAACAAAAAATTGTGATTTACACAACAACAGGAAAGTTTGAAAAGAAAATCACAGTAATCTCAGGAATTGATAATAAAAATGTTAGCACAAAGATGCTGTTAAAAAAATTAAAACAAAAACTTGCTTGCGGAGGAACAATAAAAAAGAATGAACTCTGGCTTCAAGGAGAACATAAAGAAAAATTGAAAGATTTGCTGATAAAAGAAGGTTTCAAAAAAGATCAGATTGAGATAAAATAGTTTATTTTTGTATTTCAAAGCGAACTCAAAAATATTTGGAAATATTTTCTACAACTTTTAAATTCAAATCTCTAACACCATTGAATTTTATCTCATTTTTTAATAAGTTTTTATATTGTTCTGGTAGCTTCTCTATAAATTTTTCTGTACTCCCTTCGTAAATGCAAGTAACAATTCTTTTATCTTCAAGTCTTTCTAACCAATCTAAATTTTTTTTAGAGGTAAGAAATGGGGGAGTTATGATAGGTATCACAATTTTAGATTGATCAACAGCCTTCTCAATTTCTTCTTCAAGTTCTTCAAGTTTTATACCTCTAAGTTCTTCAAGTTCTATATCTCTAAGAAACATTTTATATTCTTCAATATCCTCTGGTGGAAAAGGGAAACTTCTCCCATATTCTTTAAGTGCTTCTCGTAAACTCTTAGCTAAATTCCCTGCTGTAGGATAGTCATATAAGATTAAAAAATTGTATGGTCTTTTATCATATTCTTTCAAGGTATCTCGTATATTATCTAAAACTTCACGAATTTTTATATATTTTTCAAAGAGATTGGCGTATAGTTCTGATAGGTCCATTATAAATATATATTTGTATATTTAAAATAGATATGAAATTTTTATAACTCTGTTTATTTCTATTCTGAATTATGGAACAAGTAAAACTGACAAAGGAGCAACTACTAAAATATTATTCAAATGAAAAACTGCAGAAAATTCTCTGGAAATTTGGGAAAAACAGAGAGGTTGTTGCAAGGAATATTGAAGGCCAATATTTTAAAAGACCTAATATGCTCCTCTATCCAAAAGATGTTTTAAAGTTAGCAGAACTTGGAGGTGTTTCCTTTCACTGCTCTGTTGAAAAATGGAAGAATCCTTTATTAATTAATGAAAGAAACTATGATGAGATGAGAATTGGTTTTGATTGGGTTATTGACATTGATTCAAAGAAAGGAATTGAAGAAGCGAAAATTGCGGCAAAACTTGTAAGAGATTTTTTGAATAAATATAATTTAAGTTATTTTTTGAAGTTCTCTGGAAGGAGAGGTTTTCATTTCTGCATTTTTTTTGAGAATTTTCCAAAAGAAATCAATTATAAAGAAACCAGAATGTTATACCCAGAACTTCCAAAAATTTTAGGTTCTTTTTTAAGAGAGCAAATCAAAGATAATTTGTGGAATAAATTAGTTGAGTTTTCTGGTTCAGTAAAAGAGTTGACAAAAGAAAAAGCAGTTGAAGTTCTTGATCCTTTCAATTTTGTTGAAATAGAAAAAGATTGGAGTGTTAGGCACTTATTTAGGATGCCTTATTCTTTGCATGAAAAAACCGGATTAGTTTCTGTTTTAATCAATCCAAAAAATTTAGAAAATTTCAACTTAGAAAATGCAAAAATAGAAAATGTGAAGTTTGATGATATAGAAATAGAAAAGGGAGATGCAACAAAATTAATTGTTGATTCTTATGACTGGTATGAAAAACAAAGAGAAAAAACAGAAGTTAAACCTAATAGGAATATTGTCATTTATAGCAGAAAAATTGGTTATGAATGTTTTCCTCCATGCATTCAAAGAATTCTCGCTGGAATTAAAGATGGCAGGAAGAGAAGCGTGTTTGTTTTAATTACTTTTCTTAGAAATTGTAACTGGCCAATGTTGGAAGTTGAAAAAATAATTTTGGATTGGGGAAGAAAAGTTGGATTAAAAGATAATTATTTAAAGTCGCAGTTAAACTGGCACAAAAAACAGAACAAAAAAATCTTACCACCAAACTGCAAAAATGATTTATTTTACAAGGACATTGGGGTCTGCAATCCACTTCCTCTTTGTGAAAAAATAAAGAATCCAATAAACTTTGCAATTCTAAAATGTTCAAGAAAAAAGAGAAAATAATTATTTTTCAACAATTTTTTTAAATTCTTCAATAAACTCTTCTTCTTTCCCTTTTTCAATTTTTCCACCAGCAGCCTCTTTATGACCTCCTCCTGTTCCACCTAATTTCTCGCAAATTTTGCTTACAATCTCATTTAAATCAACTCTTTCTATTTTTGACCTTGCAGAGATTTTTACCATATCTCCAGAATATGCAAATCCTAGAACAATTTTTTTGTTAGTTAAACTATTTATTACAATAGAAGTTACTGTTCCAATCATATTTTCATCTATTTTTTCTTTTGCATTTATAAATAAAATATTTTCTGTTTGCGGAAAACTATTCATATTTTCTGCAACAAAAGAAAGATAAGTTGCAAGTTTTTTTCTGTATTCAAGCATTATTTCTTCTAATTTTTCTAACTTTCCATCCATCAATTCAAAAGCTTCATCATATCTTTCAAGTCTTCCAAAAGCATTTAAAATTGTTGAAAATTCAAGAGCATCCATCAACTCTCTTGGCTGCTTTGTCAAAATATAAACATCTGAGAAAATATTTGCAGGTTCTTCTAAATTATTTCTAATTCTTTCTTTTATAATCTCAAGAAGCAATTTTTCTTTTTCCTCTTTTGATAAATCATAATAACTCTTTATTTTTCCATTTTGATTGAGATTTATATCGGAAAGGAATTGCACAACTTCTGAGTAAGTGTTTAGAGGAAAAAAATTTGCATTTTTCAAAGATTCGTGGAGAGGCCTGTTCACATGACCAAAAATTTTTAAACCTTTTTCTATTTTCAATCTCTTGATTTTTTCTGCCTCTGAAACTATTTTTTTGTTTTCCCCAATCTCTGCTTGGTTATCTCCAATTGCTCCAACAATTGCATAATCTATTAATTCTGGATTCTGATTTATTTTAGAAGCAAAAAGATAACAAATTCCAGCCCCGCAAAGTTCTTTATTTTCAAGATAAGGATTTATCAGGATAATATTTTTAGGAACTTTAATATTTTCTGGAACATGATGATCAAGTATAATGATATCTTTATCTTCTGGAAGTAAACTTAAATAAGGTGAGCCCAAATCTGAAAATATGATTAAATCAAAATTCTCTTTTTCAAATTCATCCTCTATCTCTCTAATTATATCCTTTGAAATTTCTTTTACAATTTTTATTTTTGTCTCTTTTCCTTCTTTTTTTAATGTTGTTTTTAAAATCTTTGCAGAACACAGACCATCGCAATCATAATGCGAAACAATTAGGATTTTGTTTGCTTCTCTCACTTTTAAAATTGCCTTTCTGAAGTCCATTAAATACTTAAAATTATATTTTTATTATGGAAGTCTTTACTATTGTAATTGCAACAGTTGCAGTTCTAGCTACCTTAATCTCAACCATAATTCAAAAAAAACTTACAGATGTTGATCTAGTAAAATCACTTAAATCTGAAATAAAGAAAATAAACAAAGAGATGAAAGAATCAAAACAAGATACAAATAAAATAAACGAGTTGATGTCAAAAAGTTTTGAACTTCAAAAGAAAATGATGGGGCAAACAATGAAGCCGACAATGGTTTCAAGCATTATTGTTTTTGTTGCTTTTTTCTTTGTCTCCGCTTTCTTCAGCCATGTTTTCTTATCCCTACCTTTCTCCCTACCTTTTTTAGGAAATAAACTCAGTTGGTTCTGGATTTTTGTTATTGCTTCAGTTGTTTCCAGCTTGATTTTCAGGAAAATTTTTGATTTGGGTTGGTAAATTTTGTTAGGCGAAAAAATTTAGAGACAAGAAATAATGATTGCAAAATCATCTATGTCATACTATTGCCTAAAAGGAAATTAAGCTAGTTCACTTTGCTTGTCTTACCCAAATTCCCTCAGGACTTCGATTAATCCTATATGTTAGCAGAAATTGTCATATCTATTTTATGAAGGGAGACCACTGCCTTTGTGTTTGCACATAACAAATATGAGGAAAAATAAATGTTTTAAATATTAAATATTAAAATTTTTTATGGTTGTAATGTACAATTTGATAAAAAATAGAAGTTTAATTATCATTCTGTTATTATACCAATTTTTAATATTATATTCTCTACCTTCAGTATTTGCTAATGAAAACTGTCAACTTGCAATTCCTAGATATGGCTCAATAAAATGCTTCAATACTGGTCAGATAGAATCAATACAATTATCATTTACAAATGAAGAAAAACTATCTGTAAGTGAACCATTTTCTTGTCTCTCAAATTGTAACCTGTACGAAAATGATATTTATTTTACTTGTGGTACACTTCAATCTTTACATTGGGAAGTTTATGTAGATGGTAATTTACAAGTAGTAAGATCTGCCAATCCTTTAGAAAATAAGGGCACATTACCATTAAGTTTTGAAACACCAAAAAGATTAACAATAAAAGCTTGGTGTAGAGGTGCAGATGTCTGGACAACACATCCCGTTAAAACGTATTCTGTTTCAGTCAAACAAGATAAAATCATGTTAGAAGAAGCTTGGGCAGGTTCATTAGAGTATGTTCCAATTCCAGGAACAGAAGGCTGTACGTTAAATAGAGTTATTAATAAATATAAAGGAGATACAGATGTTTCTTCTTATTTTGATCCTATAACGGGGACAATTAAAACTAAACCACCTTCAACATACACATCAATTAGTGAAATGCCCACGAATTGGAAAATAGGAGATTCTTACGTGTTTGTTAAAGATTGGCAAACAGGTATAGCAGATATATCTGTAACATACGATAAAAATAATAATGCTTATTGGTGTGGTGGTCTTTCTGGAAATAGAGTTATTTATAATGTCAAAAAAGTTATAAGTAAAACTGGCTCTTGTTATGCGATTCCTACTTCTATATATAAATCGGGTGTTGAATGTTGTTTTCCTTCAGATTGTTCATGGAAAGGGGTAAAATATACTTGTAACCCAGATACTTGGTCATGTGAGGAAACAAGATGGTGTGATTCTCAATTAGATTGTGATCAAGTATTTGGTGAAGGTGTTTGTCAAAATAAAAAAATGACAAGTTGGGTATGTGATACTACGAAACCTTGGGGAAATCATAAAGGTACTTGCGTTAAAAAAATAAGAACAGTAACACAATGTCCTACAGATTGTACTGGTGATGAATATTATGATGAAATAGAAGGAAAATGTAAGCTTCGTTATACTTTATTAGAATGTCCAATAGGAAAATGTTGTGTAAGTGGGGGAAAATATAAACCGCGAGAATGGTCGAATGGGCTTATTTGTTGTAGGTCAGAAGATTCATTTATTGGTGAATGTAAACAAACTTGTTCTATTTCGCCATCAAAAAATAGAAGTAGTAAAAAGAGTGGCATAACAGGTCATGCAATTGTTATAACATCAGATATAAATATTATCTTAATCATTGGTGTTATAATTGTAATTAGTGTAGGAGGTATATTATTTTTCATATTAAGAAAACCAAAAGAGATTGAAGATGAATCGGAAGAAAAATTAGAAGATGAGGAAGAGTTTTAAAATGAGCAATATAACAACAGCTTTAGGGGTATTGGTTCTTACGATAGGATTGTTAGGTATTTTTGGCTGGATTTACGCTTATACACAGATAAGCAGTGGTCTTTCTACATTAGCACAAGCTGAATTAACTGCTAGGAGTGCATCTTCAATTCCATTTATAGGGGTTTTGGTTAGTAGTGTGACAGTACCTACAGCGGATATTATTTCATCTATCCGAACTTCAATTACAATGTTTTTCTTTTACAATATTCTACTTAATATTGCATTAATATTCAGCGGTATAGGACTTATTAGCGTTGGTAGAGACACGTCATACATGACTTCTAGAGTTAGAAAAATTAGAAAATACTTGTTGAAGAAAAAAGAAGAGGATAAAAAATAACTACAAAATTGTTATAATCCAGAAGGTTATCATATAGAATTTAAGGACAACTTATTTTACAGAAAAATAAAGCGAAGATAATTAACATTATAAATAAAATCAAACCAAGAACTACCTTATCTTTATTTTTTAAAAATACTTTTTTAGAAATCTCATAAAATTTAATACAAAAACCAATAGAACCGATAAATGTTAAAACAATTATAGTAACCTGAGAGATATACCAACCAAAATTTATTCCCTTTTCACTTGTTTTAACAACCTCAAACTTTGCATAACCATAAGCTATTGCGTTGTTAAAATAATCTCTACTAAGAGAGGGGTTAAATTTTCGTTCTTTATATTCTTCTTCAAACAAAAAAGAATGTATTTCCCAAGTACCAACTTTATCAACTTTATAAGTATAAACAAGAGGTTGATTGTTGTAATAGCCATCAATTAAATTCTTTCTTGAAATGCATTGATAATTTACACAAAAATAATTTTCTTTGTCTGGACAATACCATCTTTGTCCTCCTCGAATCCATTCTATATTTTTATTCCATGGCTTGAATTTTGATGCTCTATCAGAGATATAACAATAATCATTGCTACAACTATACCCACGTCCATAATCATCTATTGTAAAATCTGATTTATCCTCCCCACAAAAACATGGAAATACTGCTCTTAATTTTTTGTCAGGATCAAAAATAAAAATATAGAAATAGGATTTATTGAGCTTCTGAATACCCTTATCTACAATTTTATATGAAAATTCAACATTAGAATTTACATTTATTTTGTACGATGAAGGTTCTATGTACATTTCTGCTTCATAATCAGGAACAAAAAGATGTTGTTTCTCAGCTTTAATAAATCTTGTATCAAGATTTCCATTATAATCGCATAAAGATATATGAAATGGTTTTGGTGTGAAAAATGAAGATAAACTTTGCCAATAAATTATGGAGAGTAAAATAAATGCTAATATCACCCCAGCTATATATTTTTCATGTTTTTTAAGATAGTTCTGTATTTTTCGATTCATCGTAGCCATTAATATAATTCAAATAGAGAATTATATAAGTTGTTTTTATATTTTTCTTTTTTAATATATACGCAAGTATATAAATTTGCGACGGCAACCACCGATTTTCTCGCCACCCTATACCAAACTTCCTGACAGAAGTTTCATTTAATCCACTCCATTATATCCAATTTTGCTCTCTTAAAATTTTATTAAAAAAAGTTTTATGGCAGAAGACATTGTGAAATTAATGAGGAATAGAGAAAACATTAGAAATATTGGTATTGCTGCTCACATAGATCATGGAAAAACAACAATGACTGACAACTTGTTGTCTGGAGCAGGAATGCTCTCAGAAGAACTGGCTGGAAAACAATTATTTACAGATTTTGATAAACAAGAACAAGAGAGGGGAATTACAATCTATTCTGCAAATGTTTCTATTGTTTATAACTATGAAAACCAGAATTATTTAATTAACATAATTGACACACCAGGTCATGTTGATTTTGGCGCAGATGTGACAAGGGCTATGAGAGCAGTTGATGGAGTAATTGTTTTGGTCTGTGCTGTTGAAGGAGTAATGCCGCAAACAGAAACTGTTTTGAGACAAGCTTTAAAAGAAAGAGTAAAACCAATTCTCTTTATAAATAAAGTTGACAGGCTAATAAAAGAATTAAAATTATCTCCTGAAGAAATGCAAAAAAGATTTGAAAGGTATATAAGAGAAGTAAATCAGCTAATTAAAAAATATGCTGAACCTGAATACAGTGAAAAATTCTTGGTAAATGTAAAGGACGGTTCTGTTGCTTTTGGTTCTGCATATAAAAACTGGGCTATTTCAGTTCCTTACATGATGAAAACAAAGATTACATTCAAGGATATTGTTAAATTGACAGATCAAGGAAAAGAAAAAGAATTAGCAAAACTTGCTCCTTTGCACAAAGTTGTTCTAGATTCAGTAATAAAACATCTTCCAAATCCTTTAGAAGCACAGAAATACAGAATTAATAAAATATGGACTGGAGATGAAAAAAGTGAAGCTGGAAAAGAGATGGTAAACTGCGACCCAAATGGAAATTTAGCAGGAATTATTACAAAAGTTGTTCCAGACCCTCATGCAGGTTTAGTTTCAACAGTTAGATTGTTTTCCGGGACTCTTAAAAGTGGTGATGAAGTTTACCTAATTGGGCAGCACAAAAAAGAAAGGGTTCAGCAAGTTTCTATTTATAGAGGGCCAAGAAGAATACCAATTAATGAAGGTTTATCAGGAAATATTGTTGGAGTTATTGGATTAGGTGATGCTTTTTCTGGAGAAACAATTTGCAGTCCAGAAAATATAATTACACCATTTGAGTTAATAAAGCATATTTTTGAACCTGTTGTAACGAAATCAATAGAACCAAAAGATGTAAAAGATTTGCCAAAATTAATTGAATTTCTGAAACAGGTTGGTAGAGAGGATCCCAGTTTGGAAGTTAAGATAAATGAAGAAACTGGAGAATATTTAGTTTCAGGATTGGGAGAATTGCACATAAATGCAAAAGTTGAGAATGTGTTAAAGGAGAAGGGAATAGAAATAAAGAGTTCTGCCCCTATTGTTGTTTACAGAGAAACTGTTGAATCCGTTACTCCTCACGAAATAGAAGGAAAAAGTCCAAATAAACACAATAAGTTTTACATCATTGTTGAACCATTAGAAGAACAAGTATGTAATGCTTTTGACTCAGGTGAAATTGAAGGCGAAGAAATAGATAAGATTAAACAGGATACAGTAGAATTATTTGTCAAGAATGGGCTAAAGAGAGAGGAAGCAAAAAAAATTCTTTGCGTATACAACAAAAATCTTCTGATAAATGCAACAAAAGGTGTTCTGTATTTAAATGAAACTTTTGAATTATTGAAACAAGCATTTAAAGATGTCTGTGACGAAGGACCTTTAGCAAAAGAACCTTGCTCAAAAATAAAAGTTAAAATTGTTGATGCTGAGTTGCATGAAGATGCAATACATAGAGGTCCTGCTCAAGTAATTCCTGCTGTAAGAAGTGCTATCAGAGAAGCAATATTGGAATCTAAACCAAGAATTTTGGAGCCTTTGCAGATAATAAGGGTTGATGTTCCAGAGGAGTTGGTTGGAAATGCAATGAATGAAATCCAGAACAGAAGAGGACAAATTTTAAATGTTGAAACAGAATTAGGAGCATCAATTATAAAAGCAAAATTGCCTGTTGCAGAAATGTTTGGATTTGAAAGCGCACTGAAATCAGCAACAAAAGGAAAAGGTTTTTATTCCTTAATTAATGTCATATTTGAAAAACTGCCAATTTCTCTTCAAGAACAGGTTATTTCAAAGATTAAAAAAAGGAAGGGATTAGAGTAATTTATCAGTTTCTGAAAAATAATTACTTCTTACTTTTTTTATTATTTTCAAATCCGATTAAAGCATTCTGAGCTGCTACAATAATTGGATAGACTGTAGGAGCTGGAGTTAAAAGAGGATGTGTAGAAATTTGCAGAGTATCAAGATTGTAAATATTCGCTTTTTTCTGAATAGACAACCCAAGTATATTTATCATTTCTCCAACATCTTCTGGTCCAATAATTTGACCCCCAAGCAATTTGCCTGAGTTTTTAGAAAAAATAAGCTTTACCTTTATATCTTGAGTATTTTTTAAGGCTCTTGGATGATGATTTGGAGATTCGCTTATGCCAACTACAATATTATATCCTTTTTCTTTACATCTTCTTTCATTTAAACCAGCTATACCTATTGCTAAACCATTAACAAATGTTGAAAAAATAGACAATGTTCCATCATTCTTTAATAAATTTTCTTTTTTATACAAATTTGCTGCGGCTATTCTTGCTTCATGGCAAGCTGTTGATGCTAACATTACTGGAATAAATTCCTTTGTTATTAAATCTCTTGTTTCAGCGCAATCTCCAACTGCAAAAATATCTTTAACATTTGTTTCCATATATTTATCAACTTTAATTCCTCCGTATTTCCCAAGCTTAATTCCGGCTTTTTTTGCCAAATCAACATTTGGTTTTGCACCAATAGATAAAATAACTATATCAGCAGGAATTTCAAAACTTTTTTTTGTTTTTAATTTTACTCCTTCTACTTTATCTTTTCCTATAATCTCTTCTACTGTTGTATTAGTATAAATTTTTATACCCTTCTCTTTTAATTTTTTCTCAATAGGAATAACAAATTCTTCATCAAAGGTTGTAATAAGGCAATGATTAAGTTTCTCAACAATGTTAATATTTAATTTTTTAATTCTACTCAATTCTTCTGCTAACTCAACACCAATAAATCCTCCGCCAATAATAACAATATTTTTTGATTTTAACACTTCTTTTCTAAATTTTTTCAAATATTCAAAATCTTTTTTTATCGTCCAAACTCCTTTTTTATCTATACCCTTAATTTTGATTAAAGTTGGTTTAGAACCTGTAGCCAAAATTAATTTTTCATAACTTAATTCCTTTCCACTTTCAAGAAAAAGTTTTTTTTCAGCAGGTTTAAGATTAATCGCTTTATCAATTAATAAATCAATTTTATTTGTTTTAAATAATTTATCTGGCATTAAAATTTTTTCAACAGAGTCTAAGCGATTGAATATATATGGGATAGCGCAAGGTATTATTCCCTTTTCTTTTTCTCTAATCAACACAATCTTCTTGTTTTTGTTGTTTTTTCTGGCAGTGATAGCAGCAACAGTTCCTGCTGGTCCACCACCAACAATCAAAATATCTGTTTTTATTTTTTCCATTAATTAATATTGCAGAATTTATTAATATTAATTTTAATAAGAGGTAAGTATTGTTAAGATAAGAAGATAATGTTTTAGGACTCAACTTTGATACATTCTCTTTAGGTACATAAATTTTGCCTCCAAAAAAATTTGGTTTAAAGGATTTTTATTGAGTTTTATTAAGGTTTAGAAAGAGAGATCTAAAAGAGTCAAACTTTAGTAAAAAATTAAGGCATGCGATTTTGAAAATGCGAATTCAATCCTTTTGAGCCGTAAGGTCTTTCCACCCCATCGGGAAAATATACTAATTGACCAAAAGCCAAAATATCCCCAGGTTTTATAATTTCTCGTGTTAAATATTTTTTTGGTTGTACAGAGAAATATCCGCAATAACCGGGATCAACCCAACCAGCATCAGCACCTAAACTTTTAAAGAAATCAATAAAATGATGGGTGTCATGTTCTTCTTTTTTATGTAAATTTTCCATTACTGTTGGAATTGGAAGATTTCTATAAAATCTGATTCCAATATGTTTAGACAAATCTATTTTTTCAACGGTTTCAAAATCAATGTGATCTCCTGGATTTAATTCTGCACCCTTTGTTATATTAATTTCTTCAAAATATCTCTTCAAATTTTTATCACCAACATCAATAATGTCCGGAGGATTGAATTTTCTCGCTTTTTCAGAAGCATGTACAACAATATAACCATCTTTAATATCAAGTTTTGGTTCTATTTTAAATAGACCTTTTCTTTGAAGTTCTTCTATTACTTCTTCTTTATTCACTTCGAAACCGCAATCAAGTTCGGGGTGATATTTAAGTTCTGGATAAAAAAATATTTGAGCAAACTTAAAACCTTTTGGAATTCTTATTCCGTATCTTGTAGGATTTCTCACATCTACGCATGCTTCATAATTTTTGCCCCATATAAATAATTCAGAATCATACTCCAATCCAATTCTTCTTAATGTACTTCTGAGTTCTATATTCGCGCCAATATGCTCATCTAATATGACCGACTGCGTTGCCATGGCGCACCCCGATACTTGAGAACCGAGTAGATACTCGTTTGTATCACCAACAGGTATGTCGGAGATGATACTTTCCCAATCATCAAACTTTTTGAAAAATATATCCAGAGTTCCTGGTTGTATCTGTTCATCTTTAACTGGAGGGGATATTTCTATTTTGCCTTCTTCAACAGCTTTTTTTATGCCCTTGTCAGATAATAAGCATCTTTCGTACATAGTTAATAATTGTTATTTAAATTAATTTTAATTCAACATTAACATTTTCTCAAACCCTTTAAATATCTATCTTTAAATTGTAAGGACATAAATTTTGCACCTAAAAAATTGTTATTTAGTTTTATGTTCTCTTTAAATAATAACCTTCACTATTACTTCTCTAAAACATCTAAGTAAACCCCCAATTTTTTTTCTAATTTATTAATTCCTTTTTTCAAAATCATTTTCGGAATTGCTTTTTTGTTTACATAAATTTTGAAATTTTTTTCTGAGACCGCCTCAACTTTTGCTTTTTTATCATATTTTTTTATCTCTTTCAATATTTTTTTAATTTTTTCGTTTATTTTTTCATCTATAGAAACAACAACCGTTTCTTCGCCATAAGAATAAATCTCGTATTTCAACTCTCCTGTTTCAAAATTTCGTACTTCTATTAAAGGTCTTGCCAAGTCATTTTCTACCATTCCTGTTGGAACTCTTACTTTTAAATTCAATGAGAAAACTTCTTTTATCTCTCCATCCTTTACAAAAATAATTGTATCTATGATGTTTGGGAGCATTCCTAAATCAACTTTTCTTATAAATCTTTGTATTGAATCAATTGGGCTTGAAGCATGAACAACTCCAACCATTCCAACTCCGGCAAGCCTCATATCAGCAAAAATCTTAAAATCCGAAGAAGTTCTCATCTCATCAAAGATTGTATAATCTGGTCTAACAAGTAGCAAAATTTCTGCTGTTTTTGAAAAATCTTTTGCTAAAGGTCCATATTGCGTTATTTCAGGTGAAACTTGCAAGTCTCTTGGAGATTCCATTGTTTTTACAATTTTATCCTGTTTTTGATAAAATTCTGCCAAACTGCTTGCCAAAGTTGATTTACCAGATCCAGGAGGCCCAGAAATCAAAATTCCCTCTGCTTTTTCTTTTATTCTCTCTTTTAATTTATTTGATAATTTGTAATCATCCAAAGTTAGTTTTACAATAGGTCTTACAATGGTAATTTCTTCTATATTTGAAAAAGGAGGTCTTGTAATTGCAATTCTTAAATCTTTTATCTGCAAAACCATTGCTCCATATTCTTCAAATTCAACAAAAGCATAATTATCTCTTCTCGCTTCTGTCAAAATTGATTTTGCCAAGCTTTCAAATTCTTTTTTTGATAACTTATTTTTTCCAAGTTTTTCAATTTTGAAAGACCCAGGCTTTCCTCTTTTCGCAAAAGGAATGCAATTAATTTTAAAATGCAAGGACATTGTATTCTTTGTTAAAAAAGGAATGAATTTCAGTTCTCTCTCTTCCTGCTCTAATGGCAAATAGACCACATTTATTCCAAAAACTTCCGCAACAAGAGCCTGAACAAGATCTCTTGTATATAGAGTTGCATTATTTTCCTTTGCCACATCTCTAATTAGAGAATCTATTCTCCCTTTCTTTGCCAATTTTATTTCCTCTGCTGTCGCTTTTCTACCAACAAATTCTAATTTTAAATTCCTTTTTCTTAACTCTTTAATTTCTTCTAAACCAATAAAACCGATTTCTTTTCCTTTGTTTGCTTGGGCTTGCAATTCATCAATTACAAATTCAGGAATTATAATTTTTGGTTTTTTTATTTTTCCTTTATCAACTAATTCTGTAAGTTTTTTTGAAATTAAAACAGATGTATCAGGAACAATAAGTTCTTCTTTTCTAAATGGCATAATTAATATGAAAAATTATATTATGAATCTTAATCTAGCAGAGGGAAGATACTTGGTTAAACTTGCAAGAGATTCAATCTCTTATTATTTGAAAAATCTTGTTCCTCCACCAGCACCAAAAACAAAATTTCCAAATTTGCTTGAAAAAAGAGGAGTTTTCTGCACTTTGCTAACTTACCCTGAAAACAAATTAAGGGGTTGTATTGGATTAATTGCACCTGAAAAAAGTTTAATTAATGCAACAATAGAAGCAAGTTGTTCCGCAACCCAGGACCCAAGATTTTTTCCTTTAGAGGAAAGCGAATTAAATAAAATTATTATTGAACTTACAATATTAAGCGAGATGCAGAGAATTTTGGTTTATGAACCGAGAGATTATCTAAAAGAAATTAAAATTGGAAAAGACGGGTTATATTTAAAATATCACTATAACTCAGGAATTTTTCTCCCGCAAGTCCCAATAGAACAGAGATGGGATGTAAAAACCTATCTTTCAGAGTTGTGCCTAAAAGCCGGTTTAACAGAAGATTCTTGGATTACAAAACCTGTTCAATTATATAAATTTCAGGCTCAGATTTTCTCCGAAGCAGAACCAAACGGCGAGGTTTTTGAGAGAAAATTAAGTATTTAAAATTTTCTATGTTTTAATTTTATGTTTGAGGGAGATATTAATGGGAATCCTGGCAGTGAAATGGTAGATCCTATAGAGTTATTGAAAATACATGATATATATTGTGGAGTATACGAAGTACCTTTAGATGGTATACATAAGGATATCTCAATATATAAACAGGGGATGCTTGAAAAGATGGGGATTAAAGATATTTCTTTGGGATATGTTGAAGAAGAGGTGAAATTTGCTGCAGAATACTTAGAAAACTTAAAAGAAAAGTTAAAAGGGAAAGGGATTGAATATAGTTTGAACGATGTTGAAGAAGAGGTGAAATTTGCTGCAGAATACTTAGAAAACTTAAAAGAAAAGTTAAAAGGGAAAGGGATTGAAGATATTTCTTTGACTGATGTTGAAAAAAGATATGAAAAATTAAGTAAGGATTATGAAAGCTTTTTAAACAACACAAATTTATTTTTTAGTGGAGGAGAGAAGATGTATGAAGATAGTTTAAAAATCAAAAGAGAAATTTACAATTTAAATAGATCTTTCACAGAAGAAATCAAAGAATTAAATGAGTATTGGAGTATATTAAAGGAATTGCTATTAACGACATTAATGTTAAAAAAATCATTAAATGAAGCTGAGATGCTAAGTGAAGAAGGGCTTCAAGATATTTGGGTAAAATAAAAAAGAAATAAATATTTGGAGAAATTTACTATAAGTTCTTTTACTCAAAATAATTATGGATATTGAACATAAGATTAGGAATATAGAAGAGAAAGTAGAGATTTTATCTGACCTTAAAGAGTATTTAAAAAGTCTTTATAAGCAATATGAAAACATAACTACACTTAAAACAAATCTTATGCATGATATTTTTAAAGGATTGAAAATATATAATGAAAAGTATCTTATATTACAAAAAGAAATCAAAGATTTAGAAAAAGAAGGAGTGGATAAACAGACTTTAAAAGAAATTCAGGAAAAAATAAAGGATTTAAAGTTTGAACCTTATTCTAACGAAGATGTTGGAATTGCTTATGCATAGGCTAAAAAATAATCAAGTTTATGTTAGAACTTGATTTAAATAAAGTAATTAATAAAATAAAAAGAGAAAATTATAAAAAAGTTCTTATTCAGGTCCCAGAAGGTTTAAAAACAAAAGTTGTAAAAATTGCTGAAGAAATAGAAAGGGAAACCAAAGCCCGGGTTTTTATTTCTGCTGAGCCTTGCTATGGAAGTTGCGATTTGCCTTTGGAGGAAGCAAGTGTTTTAAAAGTTGATGCAATTGTTCATATTGGACACTCCGATTTTGGTGTTAAAACAAAAATCCCTGTTTTTTATGTTCCTGTTTATTTTGATTTAAAAATTCCAGAAAGACTAAAAAAGGAGATTTCAAAAATAAAAGAAAAAAAACTCTCAATTTATTCTTCAGAACCTTTCAGAAAAGTTCTTGATGATTTGGAGAAATTTTTGTTGAAAGTTGGAAAAGAAGTTATAGAAAAGAAAATTATTTTGGGTTGTTCGGAGATTGAGCAAAAAGGAGAAGCGAATGTTTTTGTTGGTTCTGGAAAATTCCATCCTCTTGCCTTGCATGGAAAAACCTATTTCTTGAATTTGGAGAAAAATAAATTAGAAGATATGACAGAAGAAATTGAAAGAGAGGAGATGAAAAAACAGGCAAGAATTTCAAAATTCAAAGAAGCAAAGAAAATCGGAATCTTAATTTCAACAAAACCAGGGCAGTTTTATAAAGATTATGAAAAAATCAAAGAAAAACTTGAAAAAGAGGGAAAAGAAGCAGAGATTGTAATTATGGATGAAATAAAAAATGAAAAGTTAATTGACTTGGATTTTGATGCCTATCTAAACACAGCCTGTCCAAGAATTTTGGATAATCATTTTGATAAATTGATTGTTAACCTAAAAGATTTATTTTAATTATTTTATGGTGACAATAGAAGAAGAGGCAAGAAAATTGTTTGAAAAAGGAAAAAAGCCAGATGAAGTTTTTGATATTCTTTCTAAAGATGGAATTAAAGCATCTTCATCCACAATTGAAACATATTATAAAGTTTGGAGGAGGGGTTTTAAAAGTCAATCTGAATATCAAACACATTTAGCAAAGAAGAAAGGTTTTAAAAGTCGGTCTAAATACCGAGAGGATTTAGCAAAGAAGAAAGGTTTTAAAAATTACTCTGAATATCAAACACATTTAGCAAAGAAGAAAGGTTTTGAAAGTTTGTCTGAATATCTAGAAGATTTTGCAAGGAAGAATGGGTTTGAAAATTACTTTGAATATAGTAAATATTCAAAAGATCCATATTTCAAAGAGATTTATCATTCAAATGGATCAGATGGAATAAATGAAGATAATCCTTATATTTTGATGTCAAGAATTTCGGAGATGGAATATAGATTTGGAGAAGGAATAACAGAAACAGAAGAATATAAAAAATTAGAAGAAATACTTAAAAATATAGAACCAACGAAAAGACTAAAATATATTGGAAAATTAAAAAGAGGTGTAGAGATTCTTAAACAATTAGGAAAAATAGATTATGGTAGCTTCTCCATTCTCTATTCTGTTTGAAATATTTTTTGTGATTTTTTATAAGACAGTTAATACAATTATTGTTGTTTTTAAGTTGTTTATAGAGCTTGTTCATTCTCTTGGTTATAGTATTTCTGTTGCCGGACCTCTTGGAATTATTCTTGCTTTTGTTGTTTTATTTCCTTTAATTTATTTTCTGGCAAAATTTTTCTTCGGTAGTGTGAAAATTGCTTTGATTTCTTTCTTTGTTTTGTTTCTGCTGCTGATTTTTATTTTGTCAATTATTTAGATTAATAAAAATTACTCAGTAAGTGCTTTTTCTATATCTTCCATTGTCATATTCTCTAAAATTTCATCCATCTCTTTTTCTACTTCTTGTACTGCCTTTTCTTCAATGTCAATTACTTTTCCTGTCGGTGATACTGGAGATTTTTCTGTATTTTGTATGCATCCACTTAAAAAAATAAATAATAAAAGTATCAAAAAAACAGCTAAAACTTTTCTTAACATATTATTTCATAGAAGGTTTAACATTTACATTGGTGTTAACTGAAGTCACTATATTGGCTACTTCTCTGGAAATTTTTATAGGACCAACTTTTTTAATATTTTCTTCAACAATAACAGGTTTTTCTACTGCACATTTATTAGGGAATTTTGAACAAAATATTTTACATCCAGGTTTGTCTTTGTGTTTGCTACAATAACCTTCTAAATTAACTGCAATTCCTTTACAAGCTCCTGGATGTTCTTTACAATAATTCCTACATTTTATATCATTTTCTCTACCAATACAATATCTTGCAAGTTCTGCTGAAACTATTTTACAAGCAACCGGATGTGCTTTGCAATATTCTATGCATTTTTCGCTGTTTGGATTTTTTGCACACAAACTTATTGTACTTGCTGCGAGTTTTACACATGCTTTTTTATGCTTCTTACAATAATCTATGCACTTTGTATGATTTGGATTTTCAATGCAAAAATCTGCTAAACTTTTTACAACTTTTAAACACTTCTCAGGATATTTGGAACAGAAATTTCTGCACTTTTCTCTTTCAGGATTTTTTAAGCAATACTCAACTAACTCTTTACTTAGATTTAGACAATATTTTGAATCTGGATTCTTTTCACAATATCTTGCTGACAATCTTAATTTTAAAAGTCTGCATTCTCTTTTTTCTGGATTTTCCTTGCAATAATTTATTATATATTCTCTACATCTCATATCTTCAGAATTATTAATGCAATATCTTCTAAATATCTCTTTACATCTTGCATCATTTGGATTGTTTTTGCAATATTCTTCCATCCGTGCTCTGCAATTTGGATCATTTCTGTTTGCTTTACAATATTCTGCTATCTTATCTTTTAATTCAACAGGTTTAATTTTTCTTACTCCCTGGACAATATAAAGGTTATAATTACTTCCACTTAAAGATAGTGTGCCAACCCAAACTTCTGTGTTTTCTTTCATTACTGAAGTTAATTCAAATTCACCAACCTTTGTTTTATTTGAATATAAATATCCTGAAACTTTACCTTCCTCTTTTGTAACATTTCTAATTCTATACTTATCTTCATCTAACTCAAGAATTCCAATTCTTAAACTCTTTATAGAAGTTGCTTCTACACTTGCAATACCAATTTTTGCTAATTTAAAGTCAAAAAGATCTGTTGGAGAAACAGAAAATCCTTTACCTACTAAGAAAAGACTCTTTATTTTCACTTGTGGTTGTGCATATATCGCAGGTGTTGCTAACAAAAACACCGCTATCAAAGTTACAACAAAAGATTTAAAAATTTGATTTCGTATCATAATAAATATTTATTATTAATATTTATTAATTTTAGAAAAATTTTTATAGAAACTTTAGATACAGAACTTTAAATGAAAATATATGTTATTATGTACGAGGAGTTAATTCAGTTTTTTGGAAAACTTGGAACGAAATATTTTTGGAAAAAACTATTACCTCTAAAAGAACTTGTTGAAAAATCCAATTTACCAATCATTTATGAAAAATACATAGGAAAACTATTTTTTTATTGTTTCTTATCCCTCAATATTTTTCTTGTCTATTTCCTTTATCTATTTATAATTTTCTGGAAATTTAATTTCATAATTTCTTTTCTAAGTTCAATAATTCTAACAATAACTATAACAAGTTTAATTGCAACAATCTTTTATATATATCCTTTTTATAAATACAACAAACAATTAGAGGATATTGAAAGAAACATGCCCTTAGGGATATCTTATATGAATATCATTGCAAGCAGCGGAGTCCCTCCTAAACAGATGTTTAGATATCTTGGTGAAGCAAAAGAATTTGGAGAGTTTGCAAAGGAGTGCGAGAGAATTTACAAATATATTAACTTTGTTGGAAAAGATGTCATTTCAAGTGTAAAAGAAGTTGCCTTTAGAACCCCATCTGAAAAATTCAGAGATTTTCTTTTAGGATATGTATCAACAATGTCCTCTGGTGGAAATATAAATCTCTACTTAAATGAAGAATCTAAGAAAGGTATTGGTATTTATAAAGAGAAACAAGAAAAATATATTTCAATGATGGGTTTTTTAGCAGATGTATTCACTGTTGTTCTTATAATTGCGCCAATTGTGATTGTAATTATCCTAACATCTTTCTCTCTAATTGAGCCCGTATTTTTTTCTTTTGAAATCAAGTTTTTAATAAAATTAATAACTTATGTCTTTGTTCCATTAGCAGGAACAATGTTTTTGATTATTCTTAAAAAAATAAGAATATGAATCACATTGTTTTTGTTTTGGGTATTTCTTTAGTGGTCTTTATTAGTTTTATCTATTATAGATTTGCAAAAAAGATGGAGATTGTTAAGTCATTTCCAAGATTTTTTCAAGAAATTTACAACAATACTTCAAGTGGAATGTCATTAATTGAAGCAATAAGAAAAAGTAAAGAAGGATGCTACGGAAGTTTAACCCCTCTAATAAAAAATATGTGTTTGCAGATAGAATGGGGAGTTCCTTTCGTACTTGCATTAAAAAATTTTAGAAAAAAAGCAAACAATGATTTCATTGAAAAAATTGTTACATTAACAGAGAAATCTTCAGAATTTAGTCCAGATATCAGTAAAAGTATGAAAGATATATATGATTATATAAATTTGACAAAAGAATTTGAAAGAGAAAGGAGAACAGAACTATTCCCTCAACTAATCTCATTATACTTTGTTTTCTTTGTTTTCTTAGGGATTATTTTTGTAATTTTTAATTTTTTCATTCCTTCCTTTCAAGCAATTGAAGCTTTAGAATATAAAATTGTATTTCAGCATCTTATTATTATAGAGTCAATTTTTTCAGGGCTTGTCATAGGTAAAATAACCGAGGGCTCATATATTACTGGACTTAAACATACAATAATATTGGTATTTATATCGCTTATATTTCTTTTTATTCTGTAAATCCCTTTACAATTAACTTACTTCTTTCTTCTACCAGTCCTTCTTGGAGCAATAGAACCTATTTTCTGTCCAGGAGGAGCATTTCTTGATACAGATGTTGATCTTCCAGGCTTTGTTTTACCTCCATAAGGATGATCAACAGGATTCATTCTACTACCTGATGTTTTTGGATAAAGTTTTCCTCTTGATCTCATAACTTTCCATTTATTTCCTGCCTTTAAGAATGGTTTGGTAGTTCTTGCAAATCCTGCAGGTTTTCCAATAATTGCCCTACAGTTACCACTGAATTTTTTTATTTTTTTTGATGGAAACTCCAAAAAAGCATAACCTTTTTCATGAGATTTTACAATTGCAAAAGAGCCAGAAGATTTGCAAAATTTTCCTCCATCCAAATAATTAGATTCAATGCAGTAAACCGAATATCCTTCTGGAATTCTTGCAAGAGGTAAAATATTTCCCATAGAAACACCAGCATTAGGAGAAATATCTATAATCTGACCTGTCATCAATCCAACGGGCGCTGGAATAAAACTTATAGTTCCGTCTTCAAATTTTATTTTAGCAACAGGGGTATTTCTTGCAGATACATGTTGTATATCAACAACTTTTGCTTTTCCCTCTTTTTTTGGCAATTTTAATTCTAATTTTCCTTTTGCTCTGTAAGTTGAACTTCCTTTACCCCTTCTCCTAACAATAATTCTCTTTCCCATAAACCCTTTTCTTTTAAAAAAAGAAAAGGTCTTAACAAACTGTGTAACTACAAATCTAAAAAAGAATAAAATTGGTAGTTACGCAGTTTGACCCCGAAAAAACAATTCAAAGTCTAGGATTAGACAAAAGAACTATATAAATAACTTACTCCTCTATTTTACCCTCACAATACTTTCTTGCTTTTTCTGGATCTTTATTAAATTGATTCCACAGATTTGGATAAGTATTGTTATTAAAAACATTTGTATCATTAGAATAAAAATGCCATCTCCATTCATTGCATTCTTTCTGCAATTTTGCTTCTTCTCCTATTCCAGAAGCAGATGGATTGAAAGTTCCTGAAAAGAATAAAACTACAACTACGAGAACAAGGACACAGATTACAATTATAACAATTGTTTCAATAGATAGAGAAACTCCTTTCAGTCCCATAATATTTATTATTTAATTTCTTTAAGTTTACCAAACATCTTCTTATAAACTTTAAATTTTTTTAAAGTTAGCAAATGCAATTCAAATTCATAGGGCAATTTTGTTTTCTCCCTTATTTCTGCAATTATTTCAGCCCTTCTCAATCCTTTTTCAGGAACAGAAGGAGAGCAGATTAAAATATCTATATCGCTGCTACCTGTGCACTTTTTTCTAATTACACTACCAAATCCGTAAACATTAGCATCACCCAAAATTTTTTTAGCAACTTTTTTTATTTTTTTAGCGTAGGTTTCCCAATTTTTAAAAACTTCTTTCATTCTAATCCCATAATTTTCTGAACAACTTCTATAAGTTTTTTTATCTCTGTTATTTCAAATTCTCTACTAAAATATCTAGATGTTATATATGCATCTTCTAATGCTGCTAATCCTAAATTTTCTTTTTCTAATAATTTCTTTGCCTTTTCATTAAATTCTGCCATCTGCGACAATAAAATTCTTAAAGAATGTGTTTTTGGATAATATCCTCTTTTTTCCAACAAAAAAGATTTTAAAAAAAGTTGTGCTGCCTGTTCTAAATTAAAAGCTGCTAAATCATAAATTTTTTTATTTGCTAAACTTTTAGCATTTTCAAAAAAGTTTTTTGCCCTCTTTTTTAACAAGTTAACTTATGTTAACAAGGGCTAGGGCACCGTGTCGTTATAGCCCTTATCTCAAAAAGGTGGTGCCCATATATAATAGATAAAGTATTTAAATATAAAAACAAATATAAGAAAAACCCTACATAGTATTTATGAGATTAAGAGGAGTTAGTTTACCTGTAAATTCTGTTATTATAATTGCTCTTGCAATCTTAGTTCTTGTTTCCCTTGGATATATGTTTATTACAGGAACAAATCCTTTTCCTCAAACTGTAAATCCTGAGAGTGCTTTTATCACAGGATGCAATAAATATTTTCAAACTGGAAATTCCCCAGAAAATATTCCTGTTGGAGACATTAACAATGATGGAAAATCAGATAATTTATTAGCTGCCTGCCGTTTATATTTCTCAAATGAAAGTATGGATGCAGATGGTTGCTTGCAGAAATGCAGAGAGAGGTTTCCTTTCAGTAGCATAGGTAGTGGAAGTTCTGGAGGTGGAAGTTCTTCATCACCTACCCCATCATTTGCTGGGAAAGGAGAATGCTGTGATAAAGGAGGTGATGTAGGTAGTGAAGGTAGTATAGAATGTGAGACAGGACTATGGTGTAGA
>QMZV01000004.1 GCA_003663355.1 Candidatus Aenigmatarchaeota archaeon | reverse complement strand
TGGAACTTAACAACTTCTGATTCTTTTGAAATTTCAAAAACAAGTGATTCATTCACAGTTGCAAATTCACAGCCTGTAATAAATCAAAGCATAAGTTTTACTGATCTTGGAAATCACACTTTTAAAGCAAATGCAACAGTTTATGATGCAGATGCTGATAATATTGAGAGTTGCACTGTTTATTTGGATGATGGAGAAAGTTCAAACACAACAGCAGGAAATCTGACACAGATAGATTCAAACAATTATCTTTGTGAGTACAATATTTCTCCTGAGACAAATCAGAACTTTACAGTTGGAGAGGTAATCAAAGTGACAATAACCTTTACAGACTATGGCGGTGCAAGTGTGTCTACTTCAGATTCTCACCAAATCCCAAACCAGAAACCAAATATTAATGCAATTTGGATAACCCCGGCAAGTCCGGATACAACAACAGATTTAAATGTAATCGTGAATGCAAGCGACCCAGAAAATGATGAAATAAGTAATGGAACATTTGACTGGTATTTAAATGGAGCAAAAAACAAAACAACTGTTGATGGAACTTTACAACATCAAAATACAAAAAAAGGAGAGAACTGGAGTGTGTGCTTGCAGGTCAAAGATGAATATAATGCAATCTCAGACGAAAATTGTTCAGATAATGTAACTATTTTAAATTATCCTCCGGATTTAAGTAATATAACAGTTAGTAACTATGAAGGGCACAGAATTTTGGTTTCAACAATTGCAACAGATTATGATAATGAAACAGATTTCAAAAATTGCACGATTTATTATTTTGATGAAAATAATCAGGGCAATAAAACCGGAGTGATGGATATTAACTATGGAACGAACTTAGAAGCAAAGTGTTCTGGAAATATTTCAACTGATTCTTGGATAATTCCGAACCAGAAAATAAATGTAACAATAGAAATTTGCGATGGAAATTTGTCAGGAGGAAGCAATTGCACAAACACAACAAAAGAAACCACAATTCCGAATATTGTTCCAGAGATTTCTTTAACTTCTCCTGAAAACAATGCAAACTTAACAAACAAGACAATTAAATTTACCTGGAGCGGTTCAGATTCAGATTCTGACAATTTAACCTATAATTTAACAATTTATAACACTGAAAGTTTGATAAATGAAACAAACACAACAAATAATAGTTATGAAATAAACCTGACAGATGGAATTTATTACTGGAATGTTTCTGTAACAGATTTGTTTAATGGGACAAAATTAAACACAACAAATTCAGAGACAAGGAAATTAACCTTGGATACAACCCCTCCTTATTTGATAAATTCAACATGCACAATAAATGGAACAGAAAACAGAACAGAAGAGAATGTAACAAACAGGACTTTGAATGTTACTCAAGGAGACAATATTACTTGTGTTTTAGAATTCAGAGATAACTCCCAGAACTGGGGAATAGATGGATTAAAGAATGCAACTTTGAATATAAATTATGAAGTTAAAGAAGATGAGGAAAGAAATTTAAACTTCACAGAGAACAGAACAGAATTTAATTTAACAAATTTGCCTGCAGGTTATATTTATTTAAACATAACAGTTTTTGACTGGCTTTTGAATAATAACTGGACAAAGATAAATTTGTCGGTGAAAGACACAGAGAGCCCGAATATAACTTCAATTTCTCATTCTCCGACAAGTTTAGGGAATTTAGATCCAGGAGAAAATATCACAATTTCAGCTGAAGTAACAGATAATTTGGGAATAGATAAAGTTCTGCTTTATTATAGAAGGAATGATTCTCTAAATACAACAGATTGGAATAAAACAGAAATGAATTTGAGTTCAGGAACAAATAGAAGCGGAACCTATGAAGTAATATTGGAGAACTGGACAAAAGGAAACTGGACTTATTATGTCTGGGCAAATGATACAAGTGGAAATGAAATAAATTCCAGCGAGCAGAATTTAACTGGATTGTTGCAGGTCTGGTTTGATTATACAATTTCAGTTAATATTACAGGAGTTCCGGACACTGCAATAATTAACCAGAACTTTACTCTTGGGATTGTTAATTTTGAAAACACAGGGGACTTTAATTATACTTGTGAATTACCAAATTCAACAGATATAACTACATCAAGAGATATGAGTTTTTATTATAATAGTTCGCAAGTTCTTTTAGAAAATCCACCACTTACAGAAACAAGAGAAATAAATGCGACAGGAGAGGAATTAGGCACTGTAGATATAGAAATTCCTGTTGATTGCTCTTGTATAAATTGTACAGAAAATAACACAAATTATACAACAACAATAACTCTTAATCCGCAGGTAAAAATAATAGCTGCCGGTCCTTATTTTGAATTTTCCGGAAGTTCAAAAATAGAAACAGTGAATGCAGGGGATTCTATTGATTTATGGATAGGAATAAAGAACATAGGAAATGAAAGCGCTGTTAATTTATCTGTTTTCTTTTCAAATTTGCCGTCAGGCTTTGTAATAAAACCAGTAGAAAAGAAAGAATCTCTTTTCAGTTGCGAATCTGGAAATAATTATAAAAACTATCTTTTTACAATTTCTGTTAGTGATAGTGTAGAGACAGGAAGTTATTGCTTTAATTTGATTACAAACTGCTCAAATTGTGCTGTAGAGCAGAACTTAAAACAAATTTGCATTCCAGTAGAAGGGAAACCAAAAGTAGAAAAAGAAACAACTTATGTTGGGGGAGGTGGAGGAAGAGGTGAAACAGGAGCCATCGGATTAACAACAGAACAAAAGAAAAAACTAATGCAAACAGAGGAGACATTTGAAGTTGTGAGAAAAGAGCAGCAGAACTTCACTTTGACAATAAAAAATATTTTTGATGGCAGAATGGAGAATGTAAAAATAAATGTTTCTGGATATTTGTCTAATTATTTATCTCTGGTACCGGATCATGTTGATTTTATTCCTGTAAATGGAAGTTATAATTTTACAGTTCAGATTATAGCACCGAAATACTTTACAAGAGGAACATATTATTTAAACTTCACAATTATTGCAACAATAAATGAGACAACAACAAAAAATAATATAACAAGAAAGAAAATCACAGATTTAAAAGAGAACAGATTGGTGACATTGATCATCCATGAGATTTCAAAACTTGAAGCAGAGAGAAATTTGAACAGAAGCAGAGAAGTGTTGGAAGAATTTAATAACCTTAACTTTTACTCAGAGGATATAAAGAAGCTAATAAAGGAATCTGAGGAGGCAATAGAAAATAAGAATTATGTAAAAACAGAAGAAATATTTAACAAAATTTCAGAAATAAAAGAAAAAGCGTATTTAGCAAATAGCGGAATTAAAGAGATAGAACAATTAATAAAAGAAGCAGAGGAAAGAGAAATAAAAGTTGAAAAAACAAAGAGACTTTTGAATCTGGCAAAGGCTGCTTTTGCAAGAGGGGATTATGCAACAGCTCTCTCAAGAGTGCAGGAAGCAAAATTAGTATATGCAGCAGAAACAAAAGGAGAATTTTCAATAGGTTATTTCATAAAAACAAATTGGCTTAAGTTGGGAGTATTAACAGGTGTTTTAATACTATTGTTTATCGGAATATTCTTTGAACTGAAATTGTCAAGAATAAAATCAAAGTTAAAGACTTTAAAGAAAGAGGAGAATGTTTTAATAGGGTTAATGAAGGAAGCCCAGAGAGAATGCTTTGAACTTAAAAAACTTTCAATGGATGAATATGCAGATACAATGCGGCACTATGAAAATAGATTAAGTAAGGTTGTTTCGGATATAATTTCGTACGAGACAAAGGAAGCAAACCTATTTAAAATTAGGGGTACAGAGAAAGCATTAAAACAAGAGAGAAACAGATTGCTTAAATTAATATCGGAAATGCAGGAAGCCTATCTGGAGAAAGGAAAATTAGAAACAATGGTTTATTTAAACAGATTAAAAAGTTATGCAAAAAGACTTTCAGAAGTGCAAGAGAAAATTGCAACATTAGAAGCAAAAAAAGAAATTGAAAAGAAAACCAGATTTTGGTACAAGATTAGAAGTAAATTAAGAAAGGAGAAAAAAGAAAAAAAGAGATATTCGCTAGCCGAAAGATTTAAAAGATGGAAAGAGAAAAGAAGAGAAATTAGGAAAAAAAGATTGGAGGAATTGAAAGAAAAAAGAAAACAGAAAGAGATTGAAAAACAGAAACAAAAAGAATTAAAAGAACAAAGAAAGAGAGAAGAACTAATAAGACAAAAGATAGAGCAAAAGAGAAGAGAAGAAATTAGGAAGATAAAAGAAAAGGAAAAACTTGAGAAATTAAGAAAAGAAAAGAGAAAAGGAGTTTCATTTAAAGACAAATTCAGAAAATGGATTGAGAAAAGAAGAGAAATTAGGAAAAAAAGATTGGAGGAATTGAAAGAAAAAAGAAAACAGAAAGAATTAGAAGAGCAGAAAAGAAAGGAGGAACAGGAGAAACAAAAGAAAATGATTGAAGAAGAGAAGAGAAAAAAGAAAGAACTTATGAAAGAGGAAAAGTTGAAAAGGGAAAGAATGAAAGCCTTGGAAAGAAGAGAAAAATACACAAAAAAAATTAAAGATGAGTTTGAGAAAGAAAGATTAAAAAAATTAAAAAAACATAGTTTATTTAAAAGGTTGTTTGGAAAATGAGAGGAAAAATTTTAGGTTTGGTATTAATTTTATTTCTATTAACAATTCCTGTTTTTGGTTTATCCACAGAAGCAATAGAGGCCAATAATAGTTTGCGTGAAGCGGAATATGTAATCAAGGTATTGAAAGAGGCAAATTTATCTACAGAAAGGGTTTCCGATATTTATCTTAAAGCAAAACAATTGTATGAGGCGCAAGTTGCCTTGGAAAAAGCAGGAGGAAAACCAGACTATTCCGAAATTTTTAATGATGTAGATGAAATAAAAAACATAAAAGAGAAGGCTTTTCTTCTGATGGATGAACTAAATGCATTGAAATTGAGGATAAAAGATAGTGATGTTAACACAAGTGAGGCTGAGGTGATTTATAAAGATGCGGTTAGAGAATTTGAAGATGAAAGATATGAACAGTGTGAAATATTGATAGAGAAAACTTATGCAAAACTATCTGAATTAGAATCAAAGGCAGCAAGAATAGCAGCTTTCTATGAAGCAATGTCAAAAACCTTTGAAAATTTCCTTAGAGAAAATTTTAAGAAAATAATTGCAGCAATTGCTATAATTTTGATAACTCTTGTAGTCACACATAACAGAATAAAGGTTTATAGATTGAAGAAAAAATTGGAGTTATTAGAATTAAGAAAAGTTATTTTGAAGGAGTTAATTGCAAGAACGCAGAAGGATTACTTTGAAAAAGGAATAATAGGAGAAGATACTTACCATATAAGAATAGATAAATTTGGAGAACTTATAAGAGATGTTAACAGACAAATTCCTTTAATTAAAGAGAAGATTGCTAGAGTTGAAAAACCTGAAAAAAAACTTGAGAAAATAGAAAAGAGAAAACAAGCAAAAATAAAAGAAAAAAAACTTGAGAAAATAGAAAAAAGAAAACAACAACAAGCAAAAATAAAAGAAAGAGTGGAGGCTTTGGAGGAGGAAGATTTAGATAAAATAACAGAGAGACTTTTAGAACTTGAGAAGAAAATGAAGAAACCAAAGAATCCAATAAAAAGAATTGCCTATGAAATAGACATCTATAGAAGAAGAAAAAAGATTGAGAAAAAGTTTAAGGAGATTTCAAAATAAAAGTTTATGTAAATGAGAAACTTGTCTTTATCTTTTCACCAATTATCAAATTAGGATAAACAATACATCCTTTGTTTTCAATAATTTTCATTTCTACAATTCGTTTCTTAATATTTACTCCTCTCATCTTTATAACTTCTAGAGCAGAAGTTCTTTTGCCAAATCTATCTACAATATTATAGAGAGCAATAATTCCATCTGCAAGAAAACTTACAGCTTCACCTTTTTCTGAATAATATTCTCCAAGATGTGTTGGGTGAGAAACCTCTCTAATTAAAAAACTTGTAATATTTGATTTTTCTAGATATTTAAAAAATTGTTCCATGTAAATTCTAAATCTACTTTGTTTTCCGGCAAAAGCTGCTGCTATTGCAGATAAACTGTCAACAACAATAAGGTCTGGATCAAAATCTCTTGGTATCAGAATAGGATGTACATCTATTAATAATTCCTTTTTAGCTTCAGAAAGCAAGGCTTCAACAGATCTTGCAATGTCTAATGCATTGAATCTTTTTAATTTTAGTAACCCTTGTTTTTCAAATTTTTCTGGATTCCATCCAAATCCATGCATATGTTCTTTTAATCTTTCTTCTGGTTCCTCAAAACTCATATATAGAGCTTTTTTTCCTCTCAAACAGGTGTTGTTGACAATCTGTAAACAAAAAATTGTCTTACCAGAACCAGGTCCGCCTTCTACCAGCACACTTGAACCAACAGGAATACCTTTTCCTAATAATTCATCTAGTCCTTTTATTCCGGATTTGAAAAATTTTTCTTTACTATCAATCATAACATATAATATATTTTATTTATTATTTATTCAAATATTAAAAACTCTGCTTACAGGTTTAAGGTTTATTCTGTAACTTTAATAATTTTAAGTAAATTTTTTATCTCATTTACTTTTGATTTGTAGATAGTTGTTGTGTATCTTTATCTATAGAATTTGTTTATTTCGGTATAGGAAGTTTTGTGGTGGAAATTATTAATTATTGGGGGGTCTTTTCTGTTTATAGGATGGACGCTAAAATTATTACACTGTTATAATTTTAATTTTCAATTTGATGGGGTTTAGTTTGTGGAATTATTACACTGTTATAATTTTTCAACTTAAAGTGTGGCTTCATTCTTATTTCTAAAAACTGGTTAATTTGTGAATTATTACACTGTTATAATTTTATTATGAATTGTCTCTTTAACAGATTTTCTAACAGATTCTTTTGAATTATATTTTGGTCTAAAACCCAATTTTTCCAATTTAGAAATATCCAACAACATTTCCTTAACATCACCTTTCCAACCCCTCCCTCCTTCAACACCTCCGGTAAATTTAAATTTTGGTCTTTCTTTAATTAATCCACCAACCAACATTTCTTCAACAACAATTTCTGCAATCTCCTTAACATTTATCCAATCTTTGTTTCCAAGGTTGAATATATTAATCAGATTTTCTGATTTATCTCTTGCAATCAGCATCCCATTTATGCAATCCTCAACAGAAAGATAACTTTTTGTTTGAGTTCCATCACCTAAAATTTCCAATTCTTCTTCATTTTTTAACAATTTTTGAACAAAATCATAAATCACACCATGAGTAGAATTCTTTCCAATTATATTTGCAAGTCTGAAAATAAAACCTTGAATTTTGTAAAGGGAGCAATAAGTTGAAATTAAGGATTCGCATGCAAGTTTTGTTGCCCCATAAAAAGAGATTGGTTTTGTCTCGCAATTCTCTGGTGTGTTTATTTTTGATTCTCCATAAACAGTTGAACTTGAAGTAAACAAAATTCTCTTGACTTTGTTTCTTTTGCAAGATTCAAGAACATTTTTTGTTATTTTTAAATCTTTGAAAAATGTTTCAGGAGAAGAATCTTTTACATTTGGATTAGCAGCAAGATGCCAAACTTCCTCAACCCCAGAAAAATATTTATCTGCATTATTTAATAAATCAACTTTGTGAAATTTTATTTTGTCAAGAAAAGGCTCAATAAATTCTTTTCTTCCTCCAGATAAATTGTCTATAATTATAATTTCATTTTCTGTTTTTTCTATTAATTTTTCAACCAAATTAGAACCAATAAAACCAGCACCGCCTGTTATTAGGAGTTTCATAAACTATTTTCTAAAAGATATTTATGAGAAAAATAATTTTAGTTGTAATGGATGGATGGGGCATTGCTCCTCCTGGTCCAGGAAATTATATTTCCCAGGCAAGAACCCCAAATTTTGATTATTTTATCAAAAATTTTCCGCACACTCAAAATAAAGCCTCGGGCGAAGCTGTTGGTCTTCCAAAAGGAACTCAAGGAAATTCAGAAGTTGGACATCTTCATATGGGTGCTGGGAGAATTGTAATTCAGATGTATGAGAAAATTAACAGAGCAATTAAAAACAAAAGTTTTTTCAAAAATAAAGTTTTGATAAATGCAATAGATTTTGCAAAGAAAAATAATTCAAATTTGCATCTGATTGGTCTATGCTCTGATGAAGGAGTTCATGCGCACATAAATCATTTGATTGCTTTGCTTAAACTTGCAAAAAAAAGAAAATTAAAAAATGCATTTATTCATTTCATTGCTGATGGAAGAGATGTTCCAGAAAAATCTGCGAAGAAATATATAAAAATTATAGAAAAAGAGACAAGAAAATTAAAATTAGGAAAAATTGCAACTATTGTTGGAAGATATTATGCAATGGACAGAGATAATAACTGGAACAGGACAAAAAAAGCTTATGATTTGTTAACTTTAGGAAAAGGATTCAAAGCAAAGAATGCTATTGAAGCTGTAAATATGGCTTATAAAAGGGGAGATAAAACGGATTATTATATTAAGCCAACCGTTATTGTTGGAAAAGATTCAAAACCAGTTTCTTTAATAAAAGACAAGGATTCAGTAATATTTTTTAATTTCAGAACAGACCGGCCGAGACAATTAACAAAATCTTTTATCAGTGAGAGATTCAATAAATTTAAGAGAAAGATTCATCCAAAAGTTTTGTTTACAACAATGACGGAATACGATAAAACTTTCAAATGCCCTTTTGCCTTTGAAGAAGAAATAATTAAAAACAATCTTGGTCAGGTCTTGGCAAAACACAATCTCAAGCAGTTAAGAATTGCAGAAACAGAAAAATATGCTCATGTGACTTATTTTTTTAACTCTCAAATAGAAAAACCAAATAAAGGAGAAAAAAGAATTTTAATTCCTTCCCCAAAAGTTCCTTCTTATGATAAAAAACCTGAAATGTCCGCTTATAAAATAACTGAAGAATTGATAAGACAAATTAAAAAGAGAAAATATGATTTTATTCTTGTAAATTTTGCAAACTGCGATTTGGTCGGCCATTCTGGAATAAAAAAAGCAATTATAAAAGCTGTTGAAGTTGTTGATGAATGTACAGGAAAAGTTGTAAAGGCAGGATTAAAAAATGGTTATACTCTTATTTTGACCGCAGATCACGGAAGTGCAGAAGATAAATTATATAAAAATGGAAAACCTAAGCCCTGCCACTCAACAAATCCTGTGAATTTTATAATTGTTTCAAATGATTTGAAGAAAATTAAACTCAGAAAAGGAGAACAAAAAGATGTTGCTCCAACAATTTTGGATTTAATGGGAATTAAAAAACCAAAAGAGATGACTGGCAGTTCTCTAATTATAAATCAATATTCATAATTCCAAAAACTGCTTTAGATATGGCAACTCTTCTTTTATAATTTTCTTTGAACAATGCATTTTTTCCTGCAATTCTGCAATTTTTTCTTCCATCTCTTTCTTCTTTGATTTCATTATGCTCATTTTTGAAATATATGTTGGAAAACCATATTGCACATATTTATGAATTGTTTCTTTTTTTGCTAAGGCAATTCCAATTGAAATAAAATCAATATAATAGTGAAGCAAAACCCAGTCCTGTCTTTTTATAATTCTCCTCCTGAAAATATCTGCTAAACTTAAAAAATCAAGAGCCCTTTTTAAATCTCCATTATCATATTCTTTAACAACATTCTCTTCCATCCACCAAAAGAAATCTTCAGGAGGTCTGTCTAAATTATCCATTACTTTTTTTGCTATATCAATTTTTTTTGTTTTCAGAATTAGGCGTACAGAATTAAAAATATTTTCCTCAAAATCTCTTGGAGAGAGCAAATTAGATGATAACAATTTGTTATCTAAAATTAAACTCTCTAAATCAAGAACAGCCCCTCTTACATCACCATTGCATCTTTGAGCAATATTCTTTAAAATAGATTCTTCATATTCTATATTCTCATGCTCGCAGATTTTTTTTAAATACTTTGCAATTGAAGGATAAGGAACTTTGTTGAATTGAATCAATTTACAATAATTTCTTAAATTCTTTAACTTTTGGATATAAACATCATTTGCTGTAAGTATTATTGGATTTTTGCTTTCTTTAAATATTTTTATTAATTCAGCAATAGCCCCTTTATCATCTGCTGACAACCCATCAATCTCATCAATTAAAATCAATCTTTTCTTTCCGAATATAGAAGGATGTTTTGAAATCAGCAAAACTTTTTTTAGACTTTCAAAATCTCTGTAATCAGAAGCATTTATCTCGTAAATCTCAAGATTGAGTTTTTTTGCAATTAGATAACATAAAAGAGTTTTTCCAACTCCAGGAGCTCCAAAAAAAAGCAAAGGTTTCTTACCCAAACTAAATAAACTTTCTTCTACAGCTTTTTTGTTTCCAATAAATTCCTCAAGTTTTTTTGGTCTGTATTTTTCTAGCAATCCCATAATTATTTTTAAAGTAAATTATGAAGTACAAATTTATTGATGACTTGACTTCAGATGTTTTGTTTGAATCCTATGGTTCAAGTTTAAAGGAATTGTTTGAAAATTCTGCAGAGGCTCTTTTTTCAGTTATTTGCAAGATAAATAAGATAGAACCAAAAGAAAAAATAGAATTTGAATTTAACGGAAAAACTTTAGAAGAAACTCTTTATAACTTTCTTTCCAATTTGCTGGCAGAGAGCGAGATTAATGAAGTTTTTCTGTGCAAATTCAAAGTTAATATTAAAGAAGTAAAAGAAGGATTTAAAGGAAAAATTATTGCATTCGGAGAAAAAATTTCTCCAGAGAAAGGCGAAACTGTTGTAAAGGGGATTACAAATTACAAATTTAAGGTTGAAAAAGACGGAATTTATAAAGCAACAGTAGCTTGCGACATTTAAATTATTTTTATAAATCAAGATTCCATTAAATCTCTTACATTCTTTCTATTATTTTTCTTTTTCTCAAAATAATCAATGCATTCATCTTCAAGACTTTTTCTTGTTTCTATGTCTTTAACAACTTTTTCCCTGATTCTTGCAAATAAAGGAAAAGAACTTGCCTCTCCAACCAATACACATTCTCCAACTTCAAGGGTTGTTATACTTTTTAATAATTCATTAGTTAGCCCTTCAGAACTTTCTCCAATATGCTTTAAGTCATAAGGGTTTGTTATTCGCATATACATATGGGTGTTGCACTGTGATAAACTTGTTGTAGATAGATGAACAGGTCTCTGAGAAACCAAGCATAGCAAACCATTGAATTTTCTCCCCTCTCTTGCAATCTTTTCTATAATTTCTTTTGAGAAGCTTTCCTTATAACTTCTTTCAGGAGCAAAATTATGAGCTTCCTCAATAAAAGCAATGAAAGGAGGAATTTTTCTTTTTATTCTTTTATTAAATAATTCTCTTAAAAAATATGCGACAATCATTTGTTTTTTCTTTTCATTTGTGATTTCAGAAATATCAAGAATAGAAACTTGCCCAGGAACAATTAAACTATCTATTGAAGGAGTATCATAATACCCGAACAATCTCATAGAATTTAGAGAATGAAGAGTTGAAAATAATACATCTTTTGTTGCTTGCTTTATATTTTCACTCTCTTCAATTTTCTGCATTACTTCCCTAATTCCAAAAACATCCCCGCTCTTTTTCAGTTCTTCAACAATTTTTATTAAATCTCTTTCCTGAGCAAAACTTAAATTTGGAAGAAACCAGGTATAATAATAAGTTGATAAATTTGTAAGACCTATCCTAATATCTTTTCCTTTAATCAAATTAGTTTTATTAGAGAAGTTTTCATCATAAGCAAAAGAGGAATATTCTCCATGAGGGTCAATTACGAGAATACCAACTTTTCCTTGTGCATCTGTTCTTTTTATCAATTCTTCAATTAAGACGCAGACTGCATAACTTTTTCCTGCTCCGGACAAAGCAAGAATTGCAAGATGTTTTTGAAATAATCTGTTTAAGTTAAGTTTTACTTCTAAATTATGTCCGATTAATTTTCCTATGTTCAAACCATTCTTATCAAATTTAAAGAGTTTTTCCAGGTTTTCATTCTCAGCAATTTTGACTGTTTCTCCTGGAGAGACGGGATAATTAGCTCTTTTGACAGTTTCATTCAGAATTCCAAGGCAATAAACTTTGCATAAAAGAAATTCCCATTTATCTGTTGGGAAATGTAAATTTATAGAGGTTTCATAATTTGAAATTGTTTCTGGTTGCATGAAATATCTGTTTGTTTTTATGATTTCTTCAATCCTGCCAATAAGCAACCCTTCTCTTGTTTTTGTTTGAACAAACAAACCTTTTTTTACTTTACTCTCTTTTGTTGCAACAAAATAAAAATTGTTTGTATTTGGTGTTTCATCTTTGCATACAACTGTTCCAATCTCCATAATTTAAAAACAAAATAAATCTAATTTTAGATAACTCAAGCTTTTACAACTTTCTTATATAAAGAAAAAGTATCTAATGCAACTTTATCAAGATTGAAAATTCTCTCAACCCTTTTTCTACCTTCTTCTCCCATTCTTTTTGCTCTGTTTTCATCTTTTAAAACTTCCATTATTCCCCAAGCAATATCTTCTGGTCTTTTGCCGTCAACATGGATTCCTGTTTGTTCTTCTCCCTTTGGAACAACTTGCTCTTTAAATCCTGAGATTCCACTGGCTCCGACAACTACAGGCTTTTTCATCGCCATTGCCTCAAGAGAAACAATTCCAAATGGCTCAGAAAAACTTGGGAAAACACAAACATCAGATAAAGCATAATGTGCAATTCTCTCTTCTTCTGAAACAAACTCAGATCTTATTACAACTTTATCTTCAATGTTATATCTCTTTACAAGTTCAACAAGGTCTTGATATTTTTCTCCTTTTCCCAAAATAATTAGCTTTGTGTTTGGAAATTTTTTCAAAACAAATGGAAATCCTGAAACCAAATTTTCAACACCTTTCACCCAGGTTAATCTTCCAATGAAAAATATTACTTTTTCATTTTCTTTTATTTTGTATCTCTTCTTTATCTTACTAACTAACTCTAAATTCACATTTTCTAATTTATATTTATTTGTATCGCAACCATTCCAGACAACATTTATTTTTTCCTGCGGATAACCTAAACCTATTAAATGTTCTTTCATTGAATAAGAGACAGTAATTAAAGAATTTGCTTTTTTTGCCATTTCCATCTCAAGTTGTTTTATTGTTGAACTTCCTCCTCCTCCAGTTCTCTGCTGTTCTGTTGAATGAACATGAAAAACAACAGGCAACTTCGTATTTTGTTTTATTATCAATCCAGCAATAGAAGACAACCAATCATGAATAACAACTAAATCATATTTTTTCTTTAAGCAAATCTCATTTAGAAACTTTGATACACTTAAATAATTATAAGAAAATATCTGATTAAAAAAACCAATATAAGAACCCCAGTTCCTTAATTCATGTCTCAATATTAAACTTAACACATCGCACGAATTAATAATTTTTGGCCTATGAATATCTATTTTTCCTATTTTCTCGCTTGTTTTCAATTTTCCATTATTTAAAGTAAAAATTGAAATTTCATTTCCAAGTTTTGCAAGTCTCGGAACCATTTGAGAAGCGTAAGTTCCAAGACCCCCAACTAATAAAGGAGGATATTCCCAAACAAAATAGGCAATTCTCATAACTAAATATAATAAGCATAAAGTAACATTGCAGAACTCCAGCTCTGGTTTGCAGACCCCGTTATCTTTCCATTTGAATTCAACCATTCAGAAAATCTCCAATTCCCCAATTTGCAACTTTCAATTAATTTATCAAACTCTTTTTCATAAGGTTTTTTTTCTTTTTTTAGAGTTGCAACATAAAAACCGCCAACAAAAGGCCAGATTCCTCCATTATGATAATTTCCTGGTTCCTGCAAATAAGGCAACTCGGACCACCTGAAATAAAAATTCCAGAAAGGATCATATTTTGATATTGGCGGATGCAAAACTTTTAATGGATAAGGTTCATTAATTTTTTCATTTTCAATATGGTTAAGAATTTTCATTTTTTTATTTTCATCTGCGACATCAAACAAAACTGCAAGTAAATTCGCAAGTGAATCAAATCTTGGATCAAATTTCCTAAAGCCAAGATCAGCAAGATAAAATTCTCTATCTCCTTTTAAATTCTTCAAAACAGTTTCTACATCTTTTTCAATTCCGGTAAATAAATATTTTTCCTTTATCTTGTTTAAATTTTTCTCTGTTGGCCAGAAAAAGAGATTTATTGATTCTTTTAGATTTTCTGCAATAAACTTAAATCTCTCTTCTTTTCCAAAAATCTTGTTTATATTGTCAGCATCTATTAAGGCTTTATAAAGCAGAACATTGTCATAAAGAACCCTTCCGCTCCTCAAAAGTAAATCCATCCAATCAGAACCTTCATTTGTTTCAATCAGCCAGTCATTGTTTTGGTCTAAAGAAAGAACCCAGTTAACAGCTTTATTTATTTTATTATAATGTTTCTTTAAAAAATTTAAATCTTTTGTTACATTGAAAAAATTTAAAACAGCAATTACATACCACAAACTTGAATCAACACAACCACCCTCACCAAAGCAAACTTTTTTTTCATCCTGAGAAATTTTGTTTGGAATCTGCCCTGTAAATTTTTGATATTTTGAACTCATATCTATTGACCTTCTTGCCAATTCTACAAGTTTTTCATCTCCTGAAAGACTCATACCTAAGGAAGAAATTAAAGCATCTCTAACCCAAAAGTCCGGATAATAATCCCCAGCTTTAATTCCAATTTGAATTTCATTTTTAAGAATTATTTCTTTTGCTTTCTGCACAAAAATTTCCGGCATAATTTAACTTTAAGAGCAATTTAATATATGAAGGATATAAAAGTTTTAATGTTCGGTTGGGAATTTCCTCCTCATACTGTTGGCGGATTGGGAAAAGTCACTTATCATTTATCAAATGCTTTAGCAGATTTAGGAGTAAAAATATCTTTGATTCTACCAATCAGAGGAAAGAGCAATAATCTAAAAATAATTCCGACAAATCTTATTTCAATTAAAGGAATTAAAACTTTTTTAACTCCTTATTTAAATGAGAGAAGTTATCAATATCAATTAGAAGAAGAATCAAAAATTTATGTTAATCTAAGAGATGAAATTAACAGATTCACAAAAAGAGGAGTTGAAATTGCAAAACAGGAAGATTTTGATATAATCCATTGCCATGATTGGATGACATTTCCAGCAGGGATAGAAACAAAAAAGTTTTCTGGAAAAAAATTAATTTTGCATGTGCACACAACAGAACTTGATAGAGGTTGCGGAGGATGCAATCCTTTTGTTTATAACATAGAATTAAATGCCTTTGAAAAAGCAGACAAGATTATTGCTGTATCAAATTATACAAAAAACAAAATAGTAGAAGGTTATGGAATTAGCAAAGACAAAATAGAAGTTGTGCATAATGCAATAGAATTTAATGGAGAGAAGAAAAACAAAAAAAGCAAAAGAAAGAAGATAATTCTTTTTTTTGGAAGATTGTCTTTGCACAAAGGTCCGGATTATTTTATAAGAGCTGCTAAAAAAGTTTTAGATTATAAAAAAGATGTTTTGTTTGTTATGGCTGGTTCAGGAGAACTATTGCCAGAGATGATTGATTTATCATGCAATCTTGGCATAGGAGATAAAATTTTGTTTACAGGAAGATTAAAAGAGGATGAAGTTGAAAAAATTTATGAAATAGCAGACTTGTATGTTCTTCCCTCTGTATCAGAGCCTTTTGGAATCACGGTTTTAGAAGCTGCTTCAAATGGAATTCCTGTTATTATTTCAAAAAATTGCGGAGTAAAAGAGATTTTTAACAACTGTCTTGAAGTTGATTTTTGGGATGTTGATGAAATTGCAAACAAGATGATTTCTGTTCTGGAATATGAACCTGCAAGAATGGAAATTACTGAAAATGCTTATCGTGATTTAGAAAAAATATCCTGGAAAAAACAAGCTTCACATGTTTTGAATATTTATAATTCTTTGCTTAGATAATATGGTTTCGGTCTGTTTCTATTTGCATGTTCATCAACCATTCAGGCTGAAAAATTTCAGAATTTTTGATATAGGAAAAGAAAAAAATTATTTTGATGAAGAAAGAAACAGAATGTATCTTGAGAGAATAATAAAAAAAAGTTATCTTCCGACAAACCAGATTTTGCTTGATTTAATACACAAGACAGATGGAAAATTTAAAGTTAGTTTTTCGATAACCGGGGTCCTGCTTGAACAACTTGAGAATTATCCAAAAGTTTTGGAAAGTTTTAAAAAGATAGTAGATACTGGTTGTTGCGATTTAGTTGGAGAAACATATTACCATTCTCTTGCTTCAGTATTTTCTTTAAGTGAATTTAAAAGACAAATAAAAAAACAGGAAAAAAAATTAAAAGAAGTTTTTGGAATTAAACCAAAAATTTTCAGAAATACCGAATTAGTATATCAGAATGAAATCGGAAAATTTGTAGAGAGATTGGGTTATAAAGGAATTCTTGCTGAAGGATGGGATAAAGTCCTTGAATGGAGAAGCCCATGTTTTGTTTATAAGGGAAAAGACAGCAATATATGTGTTTTGCTTAAACACTATAAATTGAGTGATGATATCGCCTTTAGATTTTCTGAAAGAAAATGGGAAGGATGGCCATTAACAGCGGATAAATTTTCAAATTGGATAAATAAACATAACGGAAATGGAAATATAATAAATTTGTTCATGGATTATGAAACTTTTGGAGAACATCAATGGAAAGAAACCGGAATTTTTGAATTTCTAAAACATTTCCCATTAAAGGTGTTAAAGAATGGGGATGAATTTTTAACTCCAACTGAAACCATAAAGAAATACAAACCTGTTGCCGAAATAGATTTCCCAAATATTGTTTCTTGGGCAGATACAGAAAGAGACTTAAGTGCATGGATTGGAAACAGAATGCAAAAAGCTGCCTCATCTGAACTTTACAGTTTAGAAAAAGAAATTTTAAAATATGGAGACAGAAAACTAATAGATAATTGGAGAAAATTGCAAACTGCTGACCATCTTTATTATATGTGCACAAAATGGTTTGCTGATGGAGATGTACACAAATATTTCAATCCATACAGAAGCCCCTATGATGCTTTTATTATATTTATGAACATTCTGAACGATTTAAAATTAAAATTAGAAATTAATAAAAAAATAAAAACTAATTATATGGATAAGAATTTTTTGAGAAGGGTGGAGGAAGGCAAAGAATTTTATTGCAGAAATGGCAAGATAATTTGCAGTTTGGAAGAACTTGCAAGAGAAATTAAAAAACTTGATCCAGAAACTTTTCTACATCATGTAAATGAAGAGAAAAATGATTTTGCAAATTGGATAGAGAATGTCATTGGAGATATTGTATTAGCAAACAGGATAAAAAGAATAAAAAGACAGAGCACTATGAGCAGAGTAATTACAGCAAGGGTTGCAAGATTAAATCTACTCTAAAATTTTTTTATTTTGTTTATAGTAACAAAATCAGTTACTTATTTGGAAAAAAATTATCTAAGAGGGAGTATGTTCTACTTAGCAGAAAATTTGATTAAAGCTAGTGAATTGCTGAAATCTAAAGATTTGCTTTGCATAACTTGGGACTCCAGAGGGAAAGAAGATAAAATTTATTCCTTTGTGGAAACGGCTACCTGATTTTTAATTATACATGAGTTACTTTTATATATTTTTCAACTCATATATGGATTATGAGAAAAGAAGAAATATTTGAGATATTGTCAGACACAAATTTCTGGTTTAAGGAGATTGAAACTGGGATAAAGAGAGAAGATTATCTTTCTCTAATAAACCAAAAGATTAGAACTGAAGAAATTTTAGTTCTTTCCGGGGTAAGGAGATGCGGAAAATCCACAATTCTAAAACAATTCGCAAAATCTCTCAAAGCAGAAAAGGAAAGAATTTTAATTGTTGATTTTGAGGATTACAGATGGAAGAGCAAGAAGTTAAAATTACTTGAAGAAATATGGAATACTTATTTAGAGTACATGCACCCGAAGAAAAAACCCTATCTTTTTCTTGATGAAGCTCATTCTATAGAAGGATGGGAAAGATTTGTAAGAACTTTGAGTGAGAGGGACAAATCTTGTGTTATAGTAACTGGTTCCTCCTCAAAATTATTGAGCAAGGAATACGCTTCTTTACTCTCTGGCAGATACATAGAGTTAAACATTTATCCGCTCTCTTTCAAAGAATTTTTGATATTTGAAAATCTTTCTTTTACATCGGAAAAAGAAATTATAGCAAACAGAAGGAAGATTTTGAGCAAACTCAATGAATACATAAAGGTAGGAGGGTTCCCGAAATATGTTTTAACAAGGGACATAGATTTGCTTCGCTCTTATTTTGAAACAATAATAGTAAAGGATGTTGCTGAAAGACATGAGATAAAGAGAATAGACAAGTTAAGAAATCTTGCTTCCTTTTATCTTTCTAATTCCGGAAAAAAGATAACCTATAACTCTGTTTCAAAATTCCTTGAAATGCCTTTGCATACCGTGGAGAGATATTCTTCCTATCTTCAGGAGGCTTTTGCATGCTTTTTCTTGCCAGCGTTTTCTTATTCATTAAAAACCCAAGAAAAGTTGCCGAAAAAGGTTTACTCCATTGATACAGGACTTTCCAATGCTGTTGGATTCAGATTTTCAGAGGATTTTGGGAGATTAATGGAGAATGTGGTTTTTCTTGAGCTTAAAAAGGCCGGGAAGGAAGTATATTACCATTATGATCCAGAAATAGATTTTGTGGTTAAAGAAGGAAAAAAGATAAAAGAACTTATTCAGGTAAGCTATGCTTCAACAATAGAAGAAATTAAAAAAAGAGAAATGGAGAATTTGCTCAAAATTAGTAAAGAGTTAAAATGCAAAAACTTACTTTGCATAACCTGGGATTTTGAAGGAGAAGAAAAGATTAAAGGAAAGAAGATAAAATTTTTTCCATTGTGGAAGTGGTTGCTGAATATTTAGCAGTGTGGTAACATTCATCACCACAAAGTTATAAATAGTAGTGAAGGCAAAATAAAGTATGGTGATGAAGATGGTGGATTGGGCTGAAATAGGGGAGATGTGGAAAGAGGAAATAGAAAAAAGTTGGAAAGAAATGCAAGAAAAAATAGAAGCAATGGAAAATTCAGGGATGAGCAAAAGAGAATTGTATGAAAATGCACCTTTTGTTACTAGAGTGATTTATGAAGTAAAGATAAGACCAAAGTATCCGCGTGTAGCAGAGTTTACATTGATAGGAAGCGATACGCAAGAATATAATGGATGGCATGACCACGTAAGATATTATGATATCAACGATAATATTGAGTTTATTCCTCCTAACGATAAGTGGAGTGAAGAATTTAGAGGTTATCATAGAGAAGTAGAAAAGTATGAAGATGAGAAAGAGAAAACTTTAATGATGGGTGGTGACACTACAAAGCTATCAGATGGTAAAGAAATAGAGAGGTGGTTGGTAGATTCATCGTTAATAGAAAAATCTATTGAAAACATCAAGAAGAAAAATCTAACACCATTAACTCGCTTATTAATGACTATGGCAAATCTAAGTCAACAGTATGAGCGTGAAAAGTATCACGATAACCGAGCATATATGGACTACGACCGCGAAGAGTATCGTATAAAATGTATAATTGATGAGCATCCATTGTATAGAGATGATTTGCAGTTAAGACCAGAAGAAAGTGAGCTTTGCGATACCATTTCCAAGTTACTCAACTTACTCAACAGTAAATAAAAGAAACCTCCTCAATTTTTTGATTTTTTATTTTTTTCATTTCGCAATTTTCCACATCAACTCAAAATACTTCAAAAATTGCTTAACTACTTCCTCATTTTCTATCCAAACTGTTATTGGCTCCTCGCTCCATAGATGAATTGCAAGTTTGTTCGAGTAGATTGTTAAACTCGCTGGAGAAAGATATTCTTCCGGCAAGTATTTAACTTCCAAAAGCTTATATTTCTTCAGAATTTTCTCTTGTGATTTAACGGAGAGCATCTTTATTTTTATCCCTAAGTTTATCCTTTTCTTTGTGAATTGAATCAAAAAATGTTTAAGAAGATCTTCTGTTCTATCAATGGATGTGCAGATAACATAAACAGGCTTTTTCTCCTTTAACTCATCGTTGTAAATGGTTTTTATCCCTTCCTTTCCGAAAAGGATTTGAGCAGTTAGTTTTTCTTTCCTTTCAGAAATAGTTTGTAAAGTTGGTAAAATTTTGATCAATTTTTTCCTAATTTTCTTTATAGAATTTTCCCTTTCTTCCAGAATTTCTAGCAATTTTAAAGGGGTTGAAGCCCTGTAAAATGTTTTTCTTTCCTTCTCTATCCATCCAACCAATCCAAGCTTTGAAAGTTTTTGCAATAAATCGTATGCTGTCCTTCTCTCTATTTTCATTTCTTTTGCAAGTTTACTTGCAGTAGCTTCTTGAAGAGTAAGCAAAGTTAAATATGCTTTTGCTTCATTTTCTTTTAGTCTTAGGTTTTTTAATGTTTCAACCTGATAATAGATTTCCATAATTGATTAAATTTTCCTTAATTTAAGACCTTTTTTGCCATTATCTTGAATTAACCAACCTCTTTATTACGAAATCTTTCACTACATTAAAATCAGGTAATTCCTCCAGAACAAAAGGTTTTAACTCAACTTCCCATATCGGTTTTATTTCATTGATTCGCTTTTTTATCAAATTAGAATTAAACCTCATCCCAAATATCTTTAATTTTTCTTTTGCAAGTTTTTTGTCAAACTCTGAAATTCTTAACAAGAAAAATAAATCGTAAAGGTCTCTTGCATTCTTTCTTGCCAATAATGAATGAATCTTTTCTGCTACCATTTCTTTTAATTTTAAAATCTTAAGAGAGAATGGTTTAATGTCTATGTAATCTGGAACATAATTTTTTAAATTAAAACCCAATAAAACTTTATTTCTCAAACTCACATCTATTCTTACCGTGTTGTAAGAAGTAAGAATTCCATTAAATCTTAACTTGAAAAGCAGACTTGTTTTAAGTTTTTTTATGTTTATTTCAGCATCCAGTTTTTCAGCTATTTTTACGATTTTATCTTCTGTATTTTCTTTCGGATCAAGCAGAGTAAAATCTAAATCTTCGGAAAATCTTGGCATGTTATAAAGCTTGTACAATGCTGTGCCGCCTTTAAAAACAAGGTTGTTAGAGAGCTTAAAAATATAATAGAGCAATTTATCCTGAAAATAATCCTTTTCTATATGCTCCCTATTTTTCAATCCTTTTTTCTTCCCTATATTTAAAAGGATTTCTTTATCCATTTTCAATCAGCTTCCATTTCTTGTTTTTCTTCCCTCTTTTTGCTTTTAACGGATCAAGAAAAATATATCTGTTATTGATAAATTCCTTTAATTCATCATAAACTTCAAATCCATTTCTTTCCGCAAGAAAACCTATGCGCTTTATTATTGAGCTTTTTTTGATTTTTTTCAGGTAAGAGATAAGTTTATTTAAATCTACTTCGGAAAACGCTTCTTCAATTATTGATAAAGGAACAATACCTATTGAGTCTATTATTGCTTTTTCTATTGTAGCAACAGGAATCTTAAAATTTCTATAAGTTCTCAGCTCAAAACCAAAAAAATACTTTGTTGGAAAATAGTAGACTTTTTGGATGAAGTTTATCTCTTTTTTTGTTTTTGTAGTAAAGCAAAAAACAGCATTAGGAATTTGAGTTATTGATTTGTGAAAGGATAGGGCTGAAATGCTGGAAATATAACTCGGTCTTATAACAAAGGTGCTTACGAGAAAGGCATCATCATGCAAAGTATAAACATCTCTCATTATTTTTTTAATATCTCCTTTTTCAACTTCCCTTTTCAAAAATTTTTTTGCATAATCCTTGTTTTTTATTGTCTGCGTTACATCAGATAGGCTAAATACTGGGATATCTTTAAAATGTTTCAAGATTTTTAATTCGTACATAAATAACTTTCATTTTTAATATTATAAACTTTTCTATCAAGAAGGTGGATAAAAATATCTACTTTTTAATTGAATTTGTATATCGCTCTTTACTTGAAAAAACAGCAAAGTTCTGGTTGAATGGGAAATAAGAGAATTTCCAGAGATAAAAGAGAGGAATATAAAAATAAAAAGTAAAAAACTTTTTTCTTTGTTTCCAAAACGTTGACCAAAAATCTTTTGGAAAATATTTTTCAATATAGCGAAAGATTTAAAACTAAAAATGTTCTAGTATAATGTAGTATGTTAGAAAAAATAGCTGAGTTTAACTTTTGGCATAAAACTCAAGATACGGGAACAAGAAGAGAAGAGCTGAAAGATGCTTTAGAATTTGTGGAGATAAGGGATACAGCATTTGTACTTACAGGAGTAAGAAGGTGCGGAAAGTCATATCTAAGCAAACAAATTCTCGCAAAAAAGATAAATCAAGGGATTGCGCCGGAGCAGACTCTATATGTGAATTTTGAAGACAAGGAAATAGAGCCGTTCATAAATGAAAAAATTTTGGATGAGATTTATTCCTCCTATCGAGCGGAGATAAATCCAGATAAGTTTGCAATTGTTGTTTTAGATGAAGTTGATAAAGTTCCGAACTGGGAAAGATGGGTAAGAAGCATGCTTGAAAGAAAGGAAAATATAAAAATTATTGTCACAGGTTCAGGTTCAAAAATAATTACTCCTAATTTGGCAACGATACTTACTGGCAGAAAGATAACTTACACTCTTTTTCCTCTTTCATTTTCAGGATTCCTCAAATTTAAGGGTGTTAAAATAAAGAGTTATGAAAGAGAGAAAACTAAAAAATTGCTTCTGGAATATTTGAAATACGGAGGCTTTCCTTTAGTTGTTTTCTCTGAAAAGCCTATACAAAAAAATGCTATTCTGCAAGAAATCTACGATGATATTTTAACAAAAGATATTTTAATAAGATTTAGGTTGAGAGAGGAACAGATACTGAAAAAGGTTTCGTATTTAGTTCTAAATTCCTTTGCAAAGCCGACCAGCATAAGAAAGATAAGGAATTCTCTGCAAAGTTTAATGAAAGCAAGCGTTTCTCCTTCAACTTTGAGCTATTACTTTGAATACTTTTCACTTTCTTTTTTGTACATCTTTTTGCCAATTTTTTCTTATAACATAAAAGATCAGGAGCAGTATCCGAAAAAAGTTTATTGTATAGATAGCGGAATAATCAATTCTATTTTACCAAAATTTTCTGAGAATATTGGAAGGATAATAGAAAATGTAGTTGCAATAGAGCTTATGAGAAGGAAAACAAAAACACCAGAGATGGAAATATTTTACTTCAGGAGCGATGAGCAGGAAGCAGATTTTGTAGTAAAGCAGGGTTTGGATATAAAACAAATAATCCAAGTAACCTATGCCTCTGGAAAAGATGAAATAGAGAAAAGGGAAATCAAGGCTCTGATAAAAGCAAGCGAAGAGTTAAAATGCAAAAACTTACTTTGCATTACTTGGGATTATGAAGGGGAGGAAAAGATTGATAGAAAGAAAGTTAAGTTTATGCCTTTGTGGAAGTGGTTGCTGAATGTTAAATAAACGAGGAAACTTTTTTAAAAAGTTTCCCTCTATATAATACTTATGATAAGTAAAGAAAGAATAGCAACCATAATAAAAGATTTTCACGAAAAAGGAGTTCCATGGCTTGTAGAGAGAGATTTAGAAATACCGATAGAAATCCCGATAAAAAGGGCTATTTCAATAATCGGGCCGAGAAGAGCTGGAAAAACCTATTCAATGTTTCAGTTAATGAAAAAACTTTTGAAAAAGTATGAAATAACTCAAAGTTTACATTTGAATTTTGAGCTAACAATTCTTAAAAATTTATCTTTGGAAGATTTGAATTTGATTAAAGAAACCTATTTTGAAATCTATCCAGAGAACAAGAACAAAAAGGTTTGGTTTTTCCTGGATGAAATTCAAAATATTGAAAATTGGGAAACATTTGTAAGAACTTTGCTTGAAGAAAATATAAATGTCTTTATCTCGGGATCTAGTTCAAAACTTTTGAGCAGGGAAATAGCAAGTCAACTTAGAGGAAGATCTCTAACTTATACCGTTCTTCCCTTTTCCTTTGCAGAATTTTTGAGAGCCAAGAAAATAGAACCAAAAAAATATTTGTCTTCAAAAGAAAAAGCGAGAATAATGAAAGAGATGAGAGAATATCTCAATTTTGGGGGTTATCCAGAAGCAATTCTCTATCCAGAAGAAAGAGAGAAAATAATCACCGAAATTTTGGAGACAACAATTTATAGAGATGTGGTTGAAAGATACAAGGTTAAAAACATTAAAGCATTGAGATTGCTTATGACTTCTCTAATAAATTCTGCAACGAAAAACTTTTCAGTTCACAAGTTCTATAATTTTTTAAAATCACAGGGAATTAAAGTGAGTAAAACAACTCTTTATGAATACTTAGAAGCGTTAAAGGATGTTTTCTTTGTTTTTCCAGTGCATAAATTTTCTTATTCTTCAAGAAAATCAGAGCAAACTCTGCCAAAGGTTTATTTAGTGGACAATGGAATTTTATACTTTAGTGAAGTAAAAGATAAAGGTAAGTTAATGGAAAATCTGGTTTTGATAGAGTTAAAAAGAAGGGGTAAAAATGTTTATTATTACTCTAATAATCACGAGGTTGATTTTGTTGTTGCAAAAGGCAAAAGAATAGAGCAACTTATTCAGGTTTGCTATGATATTTCAGATTACGAAACAAAGGAAAGGGAGATAAAAGGCTTATTAAAGGCAAGCAAAGAGCTGAAATGTAAAAACTTACTTTGCATAACTTGGGATTATGAAGGAGAAGAAAAGATTAAAGGAAAGAAGATAAAATTTATTCCATTGTGGAAGTGGTTGCTAAATGAATAATTCTGTCTTCTTATAAGTTTCTAAAAATATCTGAAATATATGACAAAAATTTTAAAAAATATCATAAATTTAATATAATTTTATATAATTTTATGATAGATAAGGAACTGTTGGCAGAATATCTGGAAAAGCTTGAAGAAAAAATTAAAGAGCCAATACTTCCGAGGGAGATAGACATTCCCTTGATCAAAAACAAAGCTATTGCTGTTGTTGGTCCCAGAAGATCTGGTAAGACATATATAGCACTAGATTTCATAAAGAAAAGGATAAAGGAATGCGTTTATATAAACCTTGAACATTCCTGTTTCAAGAATGCAAACCATAAGGATATTTTCAATGCTATAAGCATAATAGAGGAATGGAAAAATATAAAAGCAAAGATAGTTTTGCTGGATGAAGTTCAATGCATAGAAAAATGGGAAACTTTGGTAAGGAGCATGCTTGACATGGGATACATTGTTTTTGTTACGGGCTCTTCTTCTAAGCTTTTATCCAAGGAAATTGCAACCCAACTAAGAGGAAGAGGTATAGAGAGATTGCTCCTTCCTCTAAGTTTTAGAGAATATTTGAGATTTAAAGGAATGGAAATACCGAAATATTTTTCCATTTCAAAGAAAAATAAGATGCTAAAATTGCTGGAGAACTATTTAATTAAAGGAGCTTATCCGGAGGTAGCGCTCAATGAAGGAAAAGAAGAGGAGATTCTGCGGAGTTACTTTACCACTATCCTTTATCTGGATTTTATTGAAAGGTTCGAGCTCGAGAACATTTCTGCTGCACGATTTATTTTTGAGTACTGCTTTCAAAATTTTTCAAAAGAAATTAGCATAAGAAAAATAGCAAACTTTGTAAGCTCTATGATTGGGAAGGATGCAAGAGATACTGTTTACCGTTATGTTGATAAACTTCCAGAAACCCTTGCTGTATTTTTTATAGAGAGGTACAATAAAAGCGTTTACGAAAGAAAATCATGGCCTAAAAAGCTCTATGTTTGCGATTTAGGGCTTTCAGCTGTAATCGGGTTTTCAGAAGACCTTGGAAAAAGGATGGAAAATGTTGTTTTCCTTGAATTACTCAGAGGTTTGAATAAAAATCCATTAAAAGAAATATTTTATTTCAAAGATTCCCAGCAACACGAAGTAGATTTTCTGCTAAAAGAAGGATTTAGAATAAAGCAGCTTATCCAAGTGACTTGTGCCAGCTCCTTTGATGAAATAGATAAAAGGGAGATAAGGTCTTTACTCAAAGCTGGAGAATTATTCAAAGAACACAAACCTGAACTTTTGGTAATTACTTTAGATTATGAGGATGAAAAGGAAATAAAATGGTTTGGAAAGGAAGGAAAGGTAAAATTTGTGCCTCTGTGGAAGTGGTTGCTGAATATTTAGCAGTGTGGTAACATTCATCACCACAAAGTTATAAATAGTAGTGAAGGCAAAATAAAGTGTAGTGATGAAGATGGTTGAAGAAAGATATGATGGGCTAAGCGAGGAAGAAAAAAATATTTAGTTATCCAAAAGATTTGGAAGAAAATGAAGAATTTGGAATAACAAAAGAAGACATGCAAATAGTGCCAGAAGAACCTGTTAAGTTTTATATGCCTCCTACGATGGGAATTAGAAAACCATCACATTACAAATGTTTTAGTACTAAAAATGGCAAGATAACTGTGGAACGCATTGGCAACATTGGCTTTTTATGGACAATACCATATAAAGTAGTAGAAAATGCTATTCAAGAAATAAAAGAAAAAGATCCAGAAAATTACAGCTCTTAATCGAGTATATTCGTAGATTCTTGCCTAAAAACATCCATTTTTGCCTTGTTTTAGACAGAGGTTTTTATTCATCGCCAAACATTGAATCTCTAAAGAAGATGCATAGAGAAATGCAAACAGACTTCATCATACCGATTCCAAAAACCACATCATTATTCTACAAGTTTGTGAATAGGAACAAAAACATTGTAAAAGCGAAGAATCAATTTCTCATAAACGGGAAATACGTTTACGGGACGAAGACAAAATATAGGTCTTCGTTCATCTATGTTTTTTATTCTCCACAAAAATCTTTGCATGATATAGAGAGAGCAAACATTGCAGTCATGTCTGGAAAAGTGGATAAGAAGAATCTTGACAAGAAACTAAGTGTATCTGGTTATACCGTCATGATGTCAACGATAGATACAGAACCAGAGGAAATCCTAAAAAAATACCACCAACGCTCCTATCTCGAGAAATCGTATTCATACCTCAAATCAAAAATCAAGATGCTTCCAATAAGGCATCCTACAGAAGAAACTGCGATTGCCCACATTTTCATCTCGATACTCTCACTCTCGCTTTACTGGTATTTGCACGAAAAACTTAAAGGGAAGTATTCATTGAAACATGCATTCCTTCTGCTTAGAAGAATAAAAGCAAAAATTTACGATAATGACAGGGTTTTCTTGACAGAAATCGGAAAGAAAGAAAGGGAGATACTTAGATGCTAAATCTGGATCTAGTGTCTAAAATTTGTGGAATTTAAGAAAATTATTTCTAATCATCAAACTTTAATTATAATGCAACTGGACTCTCTCCACCATGCCAACTCTGTCTTGGCCTAACTCTTATTTTATAAATTCTCTCAGAATTGTCATCTAAAATTAATGCAACCCCCTTCAGTTTTGGCAATTCATCAAGATATTTTTCAATAGAATAAAGCATATAAGTTTGCATAATTGCTTTTAGAGCATTAATATCTCTCTGGGAAGTTAATCTGTGAGCGATAACTAAATCGGCCTGAGACAAAACATCAGAATGCAATTTGTCAGGCATCTGGGTGATAAAAATCTGAGATATTCCTGGTTGTCTTCCCTGTCTGATTACAGTTAAAATTATATCTGAAGCAGCAGTCGTTCCTGTAGATGGAATGAAATTGTGAGCCTCATCGGTAATAATCCAGCATAATGGAACTTCTCTTTCTTTCTTTTCTTCTTCTATTGTTGATAATTCTTCTTTTCTTCTCGCCATAACTCTCGCCTCATAAATTTTTTTCATCAGCAATCCAACTATTAAACTTTTTACATTCCAACCAATACCCCCTCCAAAGAGACTGACATCAAATATCACAATTTTTCCGGGTTGCAAAAATTCATATATATCAGTTCCTTCACTTGAGAAAATTCCCCAATTCTTTGCATTCAGCAACATGTTTTCAACCTTCAGTTTTATTTTTTCATCAAAATCCTCCTCTCTTAATTTTGATGCAATATCATCAATTGAATAATTTCCTTTCATTTTGTTCAGAACTTTTGACAGCAAAATTCCTTCCAGATCATTTTCATCAAATCCAAGAGAATAGCACCAATCGGCGGGAGTTAATTCGTTTGGTTTGAAGGAGAAAGTTTTATCATATAAAACACCCATCTTATCAAATTTATCTTTTTGTCCAAAAGGAACATATTCAAAAACTTTAAATTTTTCTGGTTTTAAACCCCATTGATAGAGCAAGTCTCTTTGCTTATTATTCGGATATTTCATGCTCCAGAAAATTCCCTGAGTATCAATTGAAATAACGCAGAGATTTCTTTTTATCTCTTCCGGCAATTTTGATATTTCTTCAGCAAAAATCTGGCTGGTATAACTATTATGGCAGAAAATTCCTCCGTTTGACCCTGCAACAAAATTGTGCGTGTTGGGAACTGTTAAATCATAAACATAACCAGTATAATTCAATTCCTCAATTTTTTCTATTTTATCCCAAAATATATCACTATTGGTAAGTTTCTTCAATATCGTTAATTCAGGAGATTCTTTATCTATATTTTCTATTAAATTTTTTAATTTTTTCCTTGATGGAAAATATTTTTCATCTTCATAGCTTTCAACAGTTTGTTTAAACTTATCTAATTTTCTTCTTGGCAAACCTGATTTTTCTCTTGCATTTCTTAATAACTTTCCTATTTTTGGAATAACATCTAAATTTGGATTATTCTTTTTCAATTTTATTTTTTTCTTTTTTTTAGGTTCTAAATCTACAAAATTTAGAAAATTCTTTAAGTTTTCTCCATAAATGTAAATAAAATAATAGTTTCTTTTAGTCTTGTTTTTAGTATTTGACGCATATTTTATTTTCTTTTTAACAGCGCTGATTATACCAAATCTTAGCAGAAGGTAAGCGATTTTATCTATAATTTTTTTGCTTGCACTTGACAGTTCTATTTCAGATTCTTTAGCATAGGATTCACAATTAAAAAAAGTTTTTAAAAACTTACTTACTATCCTGTTGTCTGCACTCATTATAAAATTCGGTATATCTTTTTCTCTCGATTTTTGGTTCAATTTTATATTATTGTATTCTAAAAACTCAGATAAAATTG
>QMZV01000003.1 GCA_003663355.1 Candidatus Aenigmatarchaeota archaeon | reverse complement strand
TCTCATTTCAATATTCTTCACACTTAAGTTGGTAGAAACTTTTAGGATGGTCACAGGAAGGACACCTTTCTGGTGGTTCTTTCCCAAAATGAACATAACCGCATTCTCGGCAAACCCACCAGACTTCTTTCTCTTTTTTTAACACCGTTCCTGCTTCAACTTCTTTTAAGAGTTTCTTGAATCTTTCTTCGTGATGTTCTTCGGCTTTGGCAATGGCTCTTAAACGCTTGGCAATTTCAGGGAAACCTTCTTTTTCAGCAACATCAGCAAATTCTGGATACATCTTTGTGTGCTCGTAATTTTCACCAGCTATGGCTGCTTTTAAATTTTCAGCTGTAGTGCCAAGTATTGTTGGTGCTACCGCTTCAACCTTTATTTCATCTAATTTTTCATCACTTTTCTTTTTCAATTCATTAATTAATCTAAACAACCAGGTTGCATGTTCTTTTTCATTTTCTGCTGTAATAAGAAAAATCTCTGCAATCTGTTCAAATCCTTCTTTTTTGGCAATTTTGGAATAGAAAGTATATCTATTCCTTGCTTGACTTTGGCCGATAAAGGCTTTTGTTAGATTTTCAATTGTTTTTTTCATAATTTTTATCTTATTTAATTTATTTATCCAAATACTATAAGGCTGCTTCGATTAAGAAGTTCATTAATGCTTTGAGGCGATATCACATAACTTTAAATTTCTTCTAATGATTATGAATGAATCTGTTATCAAAAAAACAGCAGAATTTGTTAAAGACCATCTGGAAAGAGAAGTTACAGGTCATGACTGGTGGCACACAGAGAGAGTTTGGAAATTAACTTTGAGAATAGCAAAAGAAGAAAAAAATGTTGATTTGTTTGTTGTTCAACTTGCGGCTCTCTTGCACGATATTGCAGATTGGAAATTTCATGGTGGTGATGATACTCTTGGTCCTAAATTAGCAGAAAAATGGCTTAAAAAATTAAAAGTTGAAGAAGAGACTATTTCTCATGTTTGCGAAATTATAAAAGAGATTTCATTTAAAGGGGCTAAAGTAAAATCCAAAATGAGAACAAAAGAAGGAATGATTGTTCAAGATGCTGATAGATTAGATGCAATTGGAGCAATTGGAATAGCAAGATGCTTTGCAACAGGAGCAAAATTGAATCAAGAAATTTACAATCCAAAAATAAAACCAAAAGTTCACAAAACTTTTGAAGAATACAAAAAAGCAGAATCAACAAGCATTAATCATTTTTACGAGAAATTGCTTTTGCTGAAAGATTTAATGAACACAAAAACAGCCAAAAAAATCGCAGAAAAAAGACATAAATTCATGGAACAATTCTTAGATAGATTTTTTAAAGAATGGAATTGCAAAGATTGATAATAAATTGCTCTGCAATTTTCTTTCTGGTTGAACATATTAATGATTAAAAGATGGTGCCAAAATTATCCTAATCAACTCCCAATAAATTTAGATTTTGATTGAATAATATAAGTATATAAAATCAATAAAATATATTATGTTGAAACATATTGCAATTATTCCAGATGGCAATAGAAGATATGCAAGAAATGCAAACATATCAATAGAAAAAGTCTATGAAAAATCAATAAAAAAAGTTTTTGATATTGTGGTCTGGTGCAAAGAATTTAAAATAAAAACTTTGACAATATGGGGTTTTTCAACAGAAAACTGGAAAAGGTCAGAAATAGAGAAAAAAATTCTTTTTAAGTTGTTTGAGAAGAAATGTAAGGAAATTTTATCAGATAAAGCAATTGACAAAGAAGGAATAAAAATAAAAATCATTGGAAATATAAAACAATTCTCAAAAAATTTGCAAAAATTATTCAAAGATATTGAAATTAAAACAAAGAAAAACAAAAAATTCAATTTGAATGTTCTCCTTAATTATGGTGGAAGAAGCGAGATAATCTCTGCAATAAATCAAATTCTATTAGAAGGTAAGAAGAAAATAACTGAGGTAGAGTTTAAAAAGCATCTTTGGTTAAAAGAAGAGCCAGATTTAATAATCAGAACTTCTGGAGAACAAAGATTAAGCGGGCTTCTTCCTTTTCAATCAGTTTACTCTGAATTATACTTTGAAAAAAAATTATTTCCAGAATTTCAGAAAAAAGATTTCTTGAAAGCACTAAAAAATTTTGAAAAAAGAGAAAGAAGATTTGGAAAATAATCTACTTCTTTCTTTCAATCAACCTCACAACATTTATAGAGATAGTTAAAGGAATTGGAACTACTGCCTCCAATAATTCTACTGTTATTTCTTTTTTCGCTTCATTTATCCTTGTTATTTTTCCTTTTTCTCCTTTAAATGGACCACTTAATATTTCTATAATGTCTCCAATATTTAAATCTGTTGCTGGTTTTTCTTTTACCAAATATCTTTTTATTTCTTCTATTGTTACCGGTTTTTTTATAATTCCCCTAACATGAGGTGCCCCATAAATAGCTCTTGTTATCTCTTCCATTTCTCCCTCAAGAAAAATATAACCCTTCAAGTCCTCTAAGAATAAGATCGCTTTTATATCCAAATTTTTCAATTTTATTTCTTTCTCTATATAATCTAAAGCCATTCTTTCTCTTCCTATAATCACTCTTATCGGAATTATCATAAATAAAGGTTTTAAAAAAAGTAAAATTAGAAGATTTATTCAAAAAATTTTCTTACAGCAGGATGCATATCCTCTAAATACTGCATAGAAATCCTTTCATAAAAATTGTGCAGAATCATCACTGTAAGCAAAATTCCTGTCCCTGTTCCTAAAGCCCCAGTGAAATCAGCAAGAGCAGCCAAAATTCCGACTGCAATTCCGCCTATCACTGTAAGAGGATAAATATATTTGCTCAATACTTTCACCAAAATTCTTTTATCTTTTCTGAACCCTGGAATCTGCATTCCAATACTTGAAATTTGTTCAGCAACTGCTTCTGGACCCATATTTGCAGTTTCAACCCAAAACAGAGAAAATATAACGCACAGGATTGTCAAAAAAACCAAATAAGTAAGAACCCTTATTAAATCTACCTGCCCAAGGCCAAACAAAGCATTTTGAAGGATGTGATGAGGAGCAGATAAATAATAGGCAATTCCTGAAATAGGAGTTCCAGATTTATCAAAATTTCCTAAAATGCTTACACCTCTTGAATCCATCATTGCTCCCATCATTGTAATATTTATAACAACTGCTGCAGCCAAAATTACTGGTATATTAGATGTATAAAAGAAATTCAGGGGCCACCTTCTTCCAAAACCTCTTAATTGAGAGAAAGCCAAAGGAATTTCTACTTTTATTGATTGCATATATAAACAAATAGCAAAAATTCCTAAGGTTGCAATAGTTTTTATTAGTGCTATACCGACAAGAGTAAAGTTTGCAGCAGATAAACCATAAATTATTTGCGGAATTGTTCCAGCAGGGATTTCACCAAAAGGAGAAAATAAACCAACAAATACCTCTTTTGAAACCCTTGCTGCAATAAATAATGAAACCCCGGATCCAATCCCCCATTTCATTATTACCTCGTCCAAAAACAGAATTATTAATCCTCCAAGAGCAATTTGCAAACCAACAATTGGTACTAATGAGAGATTGCTCGCTGGTACAGCACCAAACAAAACATAAGCAAAACCTTCCAAAAAACAAAAAAGGATTGCAAGAAGTTTCTGCGTTCCTTGAAATTTTGCTCTCCCTTCTCTTGTATTTAAATCCCAATTTATAATTTTTGAACCAACTAATACCTGCAATAAAATAGATGCAGTAACTATTGGACCAATTCCTAAAGTTCCAAGAGTTCCAAATTCCGAACCCATTAAAATAGAAATTTGTCTAAATCTCTCATATCCTTCCCCAGTAGTTCCATAAACCACTATTTGCCCCATCAAGAAGAACAATAAAAGAGATATACCGGTCCATTTTAGTCTATCTTTAAAATTTAATCTTGTTTTTGGATTTGAAATACCAGGCAATTTATTCAATAAACCCATTAAATAATTCTTTAAAAATTAATTTATTCTTGTTATTTTTCCTCCAGCTTTTTTGATTTTTTCCTCTGCTTTTTTGCTGAATTTATCAATTACTATTTCTAACTTTCTATTAATTTCCCCATCCCCAAGCAATTTTGTGTAACCAAGTTCCTTTAAGTTTATTTTTTCTTCCTTAAACTTTACCAAGTCTCTAATATTAATTATTTTTTCTTCCTTTCTTTTTTTAAGTTTTTTGTGAATAAAATAATTTGGGTTCTCTTTTAGAATTTTAAATTTCTTGTGTTTTTTTGAACCTGCAAATCCGCTTCCTCCTTTAGAACCTTTTCCCCTGTGCTTCTTTTTAGAACCATATCCGCAAGTTTTTGAACCCCTCATCTTGCTTGTTTTTGTCTTTCCCATAAATCAATTAAAAAATAATTAAATCACTTAATTTCAAAGAATCTTTGCAAATAGGCCTCTGCAAGACCTCTGTATTTTCCCCAGAGTTTTTTGCTTTCTTCTTCTAAATTCCCTTTTATTTTGTATTTTTCTCTCATAATTTTTTCGGTTAAACAATCAATGTAAAAGCTGTTGTAATTTCTTTTCTGAAAAATCTCAAACAAGTTTTTTGAGTAATTACCTATTCCCTTTATTTTACTGATTTCAATCTTTCCAAAATCTCTGGCAAGAAAAACTAAAAAAGGAATTTTATAACCCAATTTTAACCCTGACAAATTTTTCTCTGTATAATTCTCCTGAATGAAATTTAATTTTTTGTAAACTGCCAGCATCTGTTTTCTGTAATTTCTGTAAGAATTATTTTGAGAAATTATTGCCCCAACTAAAGATTCAAAATCAGAGAAAGCTGAAAAGATTCTGGTTTCTTTTATTTTGTCAAGATAATTTTTAAGCACAACATCTTTTTTGCAAATTTTATAAAATTCTGTTAAATCTTCTTCTAACCCGAAACAGTACTTTATTCTTTTAACCAAACTGTTTTTATGTTCTTTTTTAAGTTCCTTAGAACAGGAGATTATTAATTCATTTTTGATTTGTTTAAATTTTAAGTTTACAAGTTCACCAATATAAACCTCTCTGATTGGCTCATCTTCATAGAAAAAATAAAACAACCCAGAATCAAAAGTTTTCTGAAAATTGAAATCTTTTGTTTTTATCTTTATAATCATTATTAAACAACAATAGAACTGATTTTACCTATTTGTAAAAATCTCTCAACAACTTCTTTTGCTACTGGTCCCTTTATCTCTGAACCAATTGGGTTGATTTTTTTATCTACTAATATCAATGCATTATCTTCAAAACAAACCCTTATTCCATTTTTTCTCCTATACTCTTTTTTTTGTCTTATAATAACACCGTACTGAATTTTATGCCTTAACTTGAACACGCCTTTTTTAACAACACAGGTAACAACATCTCCAACTCCACCTCTTGGATACCTTCTTTTTCTTCCCTTGTATGTTTTAAATGATATTATCTGGACTTTTTTCGCTCCACTGTTATCCGCGCAATTTAATATGCTCCCAGAATTCAATGCTTTCACAACCTTCGCCGATATTGCCTTCATTCTATTATTTTAGTAAAAAATTTAAATATCAGTGGTTTAGAGCTGGTTTTGGGGCAAATAATCTATTTTATATACTATAAACTATATATTCCATCACCGAAAACTATAAATACTTTAAATGTATTATATATTAGTGGTGAAAATGATAGAAGACCTTATTAGGGAAAGTTTGGAATGGATATCAGTAAACATTGAGGAAGATAGTATATCAGATGAAAGTGAGAGAAAAGCAAATGAGGAAATATTTATTAAGTATTATAAGGAGTTTTCAGAAGGCTTAATAACTAAAAAGGAGTTTGATGAAAGAACAAAAAATACCCCAGACCCATTAGTAGATGAGATCAAAGAAGAAGAGAGAAAAATACCACTTTTAGCAAAAAAATATACACCCACAGAATATGGTTTGTATGAATGTTATCCAGAGAATTTAAACCGAAATGGACATCCTGTTGGATATATACATATAATAGATAAAGACGGGTCTATTAGGATCACAATCCCTCAGTATAATAAGAATATGTTTACCGATAAAAAAATATTAGAATTGGCAAAACGATATAGAGAACTTCTTGCAGACCATACCAGTAAAGATATAATTATCCAGAGATATTCTGATGGAAATGATTATCTGACAATCGGAATAAAGGATAAAATACCCTGGGTTAGTGGAACTAAATTAAAAAACCAAAATAACAAATTTTAGTTTTTTGTTTTTTAATTTTTATATTATCAGATAAACTTATCAATTTTTAATTTAAGTTATGGAAGACAAACCAGAAATTGGAGAACTTGTTGTTGCAGAAGTTGAAGAAGTTCATTCAAATTCCGTTGAGTTAAATTTGCCGGAATATAATTTAAAAGGATTTTTGAATGTTTCCAATATTCCTGGACTCTGGATTAGAGATCTGAAAAAAAATATTAAAGCAGGTCAGTTAATTGTTGGAAAAATTATCAAAATTGATCATATGGTTGAAATTTCATTAAAAGGAATTTCTAAACATGATAAAGAAAGAAAACTAAAAGAATATTCTCTTGAGGTAAAATCTGTTAAAATGTTTCAGAGAGTCTGCGCAGAAAACAAAATTAAAAACAAATTAGTGCAAGAAGAAATTTTAAGACTTAAAAAGGAATATGGAAGTGTTTATAAGGCTATTGAAAAATTAAGAAGAGGGGAAAAGATAGAATTCAGGGAAGAGTTTTCAAAAATTGTTGATAGATTTAAAGCAGGAATGAAAACATATGAATTTAAGGGGGAACTGGAATTACATTCAAATCTCGGAAATGGAGTTGATTTAATAAAAGAAAGTTTAAATGAATTAAGAGGTGTTGAAGCAATTTATATAGGAAACACAAAATTTTTGTTGAAATTAAAAACAACAAATCCAAAAAAAGGAGAAAAAACTTTATTTAGTGAAGCAGAGAAAGTTATCTCAAAAATAAAAAAGTCTGGAGGGATTGGAGAATTTAAATTGCTTTAATAAGTGATTCTATACCAACTTTGAAATTTCGAGCCCCTTAATTTAAATTCCAAAACAAAAAATTATGATCAAAGGAAAAATCGTTTGCAAAGAGAAGAGAGGTAATAAAATATATTTGAGAATAAAAGTTGATAAAAATACACAGAAAAGATACAATCAGTTTCGTCAAGAATTAATTTCAAGATATAAAGTTGAAAAAAAAGGATGTTGTGGATTTACTGAAATAACAGGAAATGGAATTGAAATAGATATATTTAAAAGAGAGGATTACATGCATTTAATTATTCGTGCATCTAAAAGATTAAGAGAGAATATATTGAAAATCCTTTTTAAATATTTTGAATTTGGGGTTCTTTGTTAATTTTGTCTGGAATTTCGTTTTATCTTAAAAATGAAAAATAAGGAAAATAAATTGCTAAAAGAATTTTGTCATAGTACCCTTTAAAAAATTACTTTTTATTTATTTAATGGAAAAAAAGATAATAAGATTGGCAAGAAAAGACCTGGATGCAAGTTTAAAAATTGAGAGAGCGCTATGGAAAATAAAAGGGATTGGAAAAAATTTTGCTCATGCTTTAAGAATTTCTCTTGGTTTTGATGAAAACTTGAAACTAGGTGAACTTTCTGAAGAAGAACTAAAAAAATTAGAAGATGCTGTTTATAATCCTAAGAAATATAATATTCCTTCTTGGCTTTACAATCACAGGAGAGAAAGAGAAACAGGAGAAGATAATCATTATGTTGAATCAAATTTAGTTTTAAAGAATAAAAGTGATATTGATTTTTTAAAGAAAATTAGATGTTATAGAGGAATAAGGCACCAGCTTGGTTTGCCTGTTAGGGGCCAAAGAACAAGGGCGCATTTCAGAAAAGGTTTAACAGTAGGCGTCTTTAGAAAAAAACAAGTTGGTGCTAAAAAAGGAGGTAAATAATGGGACACCCAAAAAAGTTGAGGAAGAAATGGAAAAGACCAAAAAAATTGTTTGACAAAGCGAGAATAGAGTATGAAAAAGAATTAAAAAAGAAGTATGGATTTAGAAGAAAAAAGGAAATCTGGAAACTTGAATATGTTTTTAAAAATATAAAAAGAAGGGCGAGAAAGATTCTTGCTACTAAAGATGAAAAATCTGAGAAAATATTAATTGAAAAAGTTGCAAAAATGGGCCTGTTGGAAAAAAATTCAACTTTAGATGATGTTTTAAATTTAAAGTTAGAAGATTTTTGTGATAGAAGATTACAAACTATTGTATACAAAAAAGGTCTTGGAAATACAATAAAACATGCAAGGCAGTTGATAGCGCATAAAAAAGTTATGGTTGGTGATAGGATAATAAACCAGCCTAATTATCTTGTTTCTAGAGAAGAAGAGAATAAAATAAAACTAAAAGAGAAGCAACAGTAGATTATTTTTCTTTATTTTCCTCCTCTAATTTTTTAATTCTTTTCTCCAATTCTTTTTCTTTCTTTTTCTTGCTGCTTAGAACACCTATAATTGGTTTTCCTATTTTTTCAATAACAGACAGACAAAGATAAATTGTGTATCCAAGGACACCCAGATAAACAAATACAAGAATTGTTCCTAAATTTAGTGGAAAACTGAAACCCAAATATTTTACTGCTACTATTGGGAAAATTGCAGAAATTCCAGCAATAAGCAAATATCTGAACAAAAGTTTAATTCCCTTATAAACTAAATAAATGAAGATAAATAATAGAACAATTAATCCAATTGTTGCTACATCAAGCATCTTGGAAAATTAATAAAGAAAGAATAAGTTACCGAACCTGTGAGAGATAAATAAGATAAAATAGATATAGAAGTTCTTGAGAAATATGTTTCTCTGCCAGAAAGTTTCATAAGTTTTTTTGTGAGACATCGCTTAAAAAATCTGTAATTTGTGTTTATATATCTCAAAGCATTGGCATAATTCCGGTTTAATCTCTCCAAGTACCAATCTGTCATCTCATTGATAGAAACATATTCTTTTTTCAATCTTGTATTTCCTAATTTAATTTCCTTCAGGACTGAATCTATATCTGGATAAGAATTTACTTGCGTTACACTTCTTCCAATCCATTCTTTCTGGTGCGCATCTGTCCCGGCAACAATTGGTTTACCAAATTTTTTTGCAAATCTGTATGCTCTTAAATTTGAAAATTTATCAAGACTCATCGCATTAAATACTTCTATTGCATCAGTAAATTTTGCCCATCCTCCAAGACCTTTTTTGGCTATATCAAAAGGATGAGGAGCAATTGTTATTCCTCCCTGCTGGTGAACTTTATCAATTGTTTCAAGAACATCTTGTTCTGGTTTTATCTCTTCAGCGATTCCAAGAGCAATCAGATGTCCTTGTAAGGTTGAAATTTCTTCTCCGGGAATTATAACAAAATCATCAAATTTTAGTTTTTTTAGAGATCTCCAACTTTTAAAATTATTATGGTCTGTGATTGCAATTCCATCCAATCCCTTTCTTCTTGCTTCTTTAACCATCTCAACTGGAGAAACGGTATTCTCTTCTCCCAAAATACTTCCTTTGGAGTACCAAGAATGAGAATGTAATTCAAGTAGCATAATTTTATTGATTATGATATTAAAGGAATATATAATATTATGGCCAATAAACTTTGCAAAAAGATTATCTTGATCTTTCTAATCTTTATAGTTTTATTTTCAGGTTGCGTGATGAACGAGAAAATTGCAAAATATACTTCTGGAAAAATAAAGGAACCTGTTTTAAGTTATAGTCCTCCGGAATATTCCTTTACAGCAAAAGAATATAATAATCCGGAGTATGATTTGCCTTTAACAGAGTTGCCTGAAAATTATGAAAGAGATATTAAAGGAAAATTTAATTTGGACTTAACAGAAGAACAAAAACAGAGGCTGTTAGAGAACGGAATAGTGATTATACCAGGTAATGAAGATAGATTTGAACATGCCTACGAGAAACTTAGCAATTCTAGGAGATATGAAATTAATGGAGAGAAAAAATATGATAAAAGTGGGATACCTATCATAATTACAACCGATTCTATACTGCATTTGTTCCACATTGAATTTAATGAACTCTTAAAGAATATAGAAATTAAAAAACTTTCTCCGATGCTGAATTCTTTTCTGGATTCTGTTATTGATGAGTCAATTGCTCAATATAATGGCTTAGAGGACAAAGAATTGAAAGAATTGTCAAGAAGGAATATTGCCTATCTCTCAGTTGCAAAGAAACTTCTCGATCCCAATTTTAGAGTTCCGGGAATGGTTAAGAAAGAGGTCGAAGAAGAAATAAAGAGAATTGAGGGACATAAAGGATTCTATAAAAGTCCTCTATTTAGCGAAGATTGTCCGGCACAGTGTTTAAGTTTTGTTTTTACTCCAGGTTCTTACCCAAATGGAGAAAAATGCAGTCAGGCAATAAAAGGTCCGAAAATAAATTACCAGGGAAAATACTGGGACAGCGTAGAATTTTATAAAGAGGTTTGCTCAAGGAAATGTTATTGTGAGGATTATTCACAGTACATTCCAAGGGGTCATTACACAGCGAGCGAAGAATTAAAGAGATATTTCAAATCCATGATGTGGCTCGGAAGAATGACATTTAAGGCAAGAGGAGAAAACTGGACAAAGCAAGCAGTTCTGCTAACGGATGCTGTAAAATCTGCAAAAACTAAATTTGAGGGAAAAGAATTTAATGCGATTGATATCTGGAACAAAATTTATACAGTAACAGGATTCTTTGCAGGAGCCTCAGATGATTTGACTTTTTATGAGTATGATAAAGCAGTTTTCAATTTGTTTAACTATGAATTTGATGAAGAGAAAGAACTAAAAAAGCAGATCACAGAAGGTATGCAAAAAGAGATAAGAAAGATGAGGGGACCAAAGATTCTTGGAGGTTTTGAATTTGATATTGCGGGAAATCTGAAAGACACAACTCAAGGGTTAAGATTAATCGGACAAAGATATGCAATAGATTCCCATATTCTTTCTGATTTAGTTTACAACAATGTCGGGCCTAATCCAAGTTCTCCTTATTATGAGGAAGTTTTAGACTATTGTGTTAAGACAAGTTGTTTAGGTCCACCAGTTTGTTCCAAACCAAAGGAATTCTATTTATCCTGCGAAAATATGGAGGAAAACAGAACAAAATACTGGAATGAAGTTTGCGATGCCGCAATAGAATTATACTGTGGTTGTTCAGGGTGTCCAGATGATACACCAAAGGAGGTTTATGAGAAACTTTATTCTGTTTGCAGATTCATGCCTACTGGCTTAGATGTGATGTCTGCTTTAGGTTCTAAGAGAGCTGATGAAATTCTTAAAGAGCAGAAAATATCAACTTATTGCAATTATGAAAACAAAAATCAGGAAATGAAGGAACTGGTAAATACCTACGACCAGAAAGAATGGACAAAGAATTTGTATAATACTTGGCTCTGGATGCTGCAACCTGTTTTAAAGGAAAAACCAGAAGGTTATCCTAATTGGATGAGGTCTCTGCTATGGAAGAACAAAGAGCTAATAACTGCTTTATCTTCCTGGGCAGAGTTAAGGCACGACACTATTCTGTATGTAAAACAGAGCTATACAAGGGCTGTTGGAATGAGGGCTACATCAGCAGGACCTCTAATGGAAGCAAAATATTATGGTTATGTAGAACCAAATCCAGAATTGTTTGCGAGGGCTAAATTCATTACTGAATTTCTAATTAGGGGTTTGGAAGAGCAGGATTGCATGACCGAAGAGGTGAAGAATTCTCTTGAGCAGAGCAGGGATATGATGGAAAGATTGCAGGAGATTTCTGAAAAGGAGTTAGAAGGAAAATCTCTAAGTGAGGAGGATTATAATTACATAGAGAATATTGATTCAACTTTCAACAAAATTATTGAGGATTTGGCCTCTGCATTGACAATTGATACAGGAAAACCTCTTGTAGGCGATTATGAAACTCACAGAAGTTTGGAAGGAAAAGATGATGCCTTCAAGACAACAATAATTGCTGATGTTCACACGGAAACAAACACAAAGAAAGCATTGGAAGTTGGAACTGGAAAAATTGACTGGATAATTGTTGCTCACAAATCAAAAGATGGAAGAATTGGTCTTGCAGTTGGTCCAATGTTCAGTTATTATGAATTCCCTTGGAAAATGAGTGACAGATTAACAGACGAGAAATGGAGAGAAATCTTGGATAAAGGGCAAGTTGAAAGACCGGATTGGATTGCCAAATTCATATAATTATGCAAAAAGACCAGATTTTTATTCTTAGTGCACTTGGTGTTGTTGTTGCCTTGTTCTTAATAATGCCAAATCTGCAAAGAGAGATTTATTTACCGAGCACAGATTATTCTTTATTAAACAACATAGCTAAAGAATATAATTACTGGATTGCTTATTCCAGTCTGGAAGAAAATTACAATATTCTTGATTTTGGAACTTTTGTCAAGGAGCATTATCCAAATTTAGAATTTTTCTATTTGCTTGCTGACAGTAAAAATATAAAAGTTGCAAATTTTTTTGATACAAAGATAAATTTCTCAATAAACAATAAAAAATTCTCTCTTGAGCAAAATAATTCTGTTGAGATGAATTTTTCAGATGAAATAAATTTTTCATCAAATTGCAAAAATTTTAGTTACATTCCAAAAAACAAATTTTCTGGAGCAATTTTTTTGAGAATAGACAAAGGAATTAGCAAAATACAATTATTGAAGATTTTTGAATAGATATTTTTAATTAAAAACAAATTAATTTAGATGCTGCTAATTGCTGGAGTAGATTCGGGAACGAACTTTGCTCTCAGTTTGATTAATTTAGAAGGCGAATTAATTTATTTAAATTCAGGAAAAAATTTGGAGAAAGAGGTTTTGGAAATCTGCCTAAAAAATGGAAAGGTGATTGCTGTTTCAACTGACAAGAAAGAATCAAAAAAAGCAAGGAAAATTGCTGCAAGTTTGTCAGCAGAATTAATCTTGCCAAAAAGAGACCTGCCAAAATATAAAAAAATCAGATTGATAGAAGATTTTTTAAAAGAGAAAAAATTGTTTTCTGGAGCAATCAAAAAACTAAACTCTCATGAAAAAAGTTCGCTGGCGGCAGCATTGTTTGCTTATAAAACATATAAACAGAAATTGAAAAAGTTTGAGGATGAGATTGGTGTTGCTCCTCTATATTTAAAAGAGAAATTTATTTTGTCCAAAAGAAGAGTTAGTTGTTTTAAATGAAATAACAGATTATTTTAATTCTAAATTAATTTTTCTCCAAAACTTATGCTTATTTGATTTTGGATTTCTTTAATACTTCTCTTCATCACTTCGCTCTAGTTTATAAAATTTGATTTTCCCCTCATCATTGCAGACTACAACCGGCTCTCCGTGACAGTATTTTATTTGGCATGTTCCCCTTCCAATCTGACTTGGGTCAATTTCATCCTTTAATTCTGTTGTTACATAATATTGTCCTGTCTTCTCATAGATTTTACCTTCTTTTGTCAGTTCATCCAGAACTTCTTTAATTTCTTCACTCCCATATCGTAATCTATAATAGTTTATCAAATCACAGATATCTAAAAAGCCACAGCGAATGACTCGAATTGCTCCACGACCAACACTCTGCACTTCTGGTGCTCTATCATGTTGTTTTATAATATTATAGACTTCTTTTTTTAATTCCTCTTTTCTATCCGGTTTCATGATTAACATACAAAAAAATTTTAAATATTTTATGCTTTTAAAGAATTGCAGATTTATTATTACCCAGAATGAAAAAAGAGAAATTTTAGAGAATAAAGATATTTTGATAGGAGAAAGAATTGAGAAAATAGGAAACAATTTGAGCAAAAAAGATGAAGTAATAGATTGCAGAAACAAAATTGTTATTCCAGGTCTAATAAATTGCCATACTCATGCACCCATGAATCTTTTTAGAGGAGTTTCAGATAATAAAAATTTGCAAAAATGGTTAAATGAAGATATTTGGCCAAGAGAAGCAAAATTAAATGAAGAGATGGTTTATTACGGAAGTTTGCTTGCAATCGCTGAAATGTTATTGACAGGAACAACATGCTTTAATGATATGTATTTTTATATTACAGATATTGCAAAGGCTGCAGAAAAATCAGGAATTAGATGTTTTTTAGGTTCAGCTTTGTTTGACTTCTTTGATTCTGAAAAAACATTTGAAGAAATTAAAAAATCTGAAAAAGAAATCAATAGAATTCTTGAGATGAAAAATGAGAGAATAAAACCAAGTGTAACTCCACATTCTGTAGAAACTTGTTCTGATGATTTGCTAATTGAATGCAAAAACTTAGCTGAGAAATATGATTTGCCAATTCATATTCACTTGTCAGAAACAGAAAAGGAAGTAAAAGAGTGTTTGAAAAAGAGGGGAAAAACACCTTTAATTTTTCTTGAAAATCTTAATTTCTTAAAGAACAAGTTTATTTCTGCTCATGGAATTCACTTGAACAAAAAAGAGATAGAACTTATAAATAAAAATAAGTGTTTTGTTGTTTATAATCCATGCTCAAATGCAAAACTTGCGAGCGGGATTTGCCCTGCTAAAGAATTGAAATATCTATGCATTGGGACAGACTCTGTTGCAAGCAATAATAACTTAAATTTGTTTGAAGAAATGAAATTTGGTGTTTTGTTGCAAAGATTAAAATATAAAGATAGTGGTGCAATGGATGCTAACAGGATATTTGATTCTGCAACAATAAATGGAGCAAAGTCTCTTGGAATAGAAACAGGAAGCATTGAAATCGGAAAGAAAGCAGATTTGGTTTTAATTGATAAGAACAATATTTTTCTAAATCCAAATTACAATATTATTTCAAATTTAGTTTATTCTTTTAATGGAAATGTATCTGATGTAATCATAGATGGAAAGTTTGTTGTTAGAGAGAAGAAAATTTTGAATTTTAAATTGGACGAAATAATTGAGAAAGTTAATGACTTTAAATTTGTTTTGTCTTAGTCTTTTATGAAAAAAACGAAAAAAGAATTGGAATTGGAGAACAAAGAACTAAAAAAAGAACTATCAGAAAAAACAAAATTGGCAGAAACTTATTTAGATCAGTTAAAATATTTGCAGGCAGATTTTGATAATTATAAAAAAATAGTTTTAAGAGAGAGAGAAAATTTTGTCAAACAGGCAAATGAAAATTTAATAAAAGAATTGCTAACAATCTTGGATGAGTTTGAGAGAAGTTTTGTTTTGATAAAGAATAAAGATGATTTGAGGGGATTAGAATTAATTTACAAAAACTTTCTGAAAATACTTGAAAAGTTTGGATTAAAGAAAATTGAGGCAGTAGGCAAAAAATTTGATCCTTATTATCATGAGGTTTTGTTAAAAGAAAAATCCGATAAAGATGAGGGAATTATCTTAGAGGAATTCCAATCTGGTTATTTGTTAAACGGAAAAGTGATAAGGCATTCAAAAGTTAAGATTTCCAGCGGTGAGCAGAAAGATAGGTAAAATGATCTGCACATTAATTATGTAATCGATTATATTATATCCTATTTCTATTTGTTACAAAATATATATTCTACTATCGAAAATTATATATATTTAAGAGTTATTATATATAAATGGTAGATATATTGAAGAGTTTGGATCTTCGTTTAAAACATGGAATAAAGAAGTATTTAATAGAGGATTTCCCAGATGTGGAGTATATTGTTCCGAGAGAAGCAGTGGTAACTGGTAATCCCGAAGAACTTATTAGTGATTTAGAAAAAAATCTGAATATCCAAGTTGAATCTATTGAATTTAGAGGTATAAGAACAAAAGAGAATTTATCTGAGATTTATATAAAATATTTTTCTGAATATGATTCAAATTCCTTAGGAAAATATCTTGAAGATTTAAAATATAAAGACGCAATTTTGTTAGTACGGGCTGATTGTTATGAAATGCCCTATAAACATAATGTTGCTTTTGCTTATGAAATTGTGGAGAACCCTCCTGGTGAATTATTCCAGAAATATTCCAGAGAAAAAAGGCTTTATTCACTTTTAGTTTTTTCTCCAAAAGACCATACTAAATATTTAGCTTCTCTAAGAATCGGTACAGGTTCAGTAAGACCTATCACCGTTATTAGTGACTCAGGGAATTTTATTTCTATGGAGGATATAGATAGAATTAATAGAGAAGTTAAGAAAGAAAAAGAGGATGAAGATAAGATTTAATTAATAAAAATGTATTGTTAGATTATAAGGCATGCAAAGGTGAAGATTGCTAAGAAGAAAGAGAATTAAATTAATTAATATATTGGACGCTTATGTTCCCATGGTTGGTTAATGATATTTTGCATATCTTCTGTTATTCTACTCAAAGGCACCTCAACATCTTTCACAATTTCCAATATTAAATCAATTACCAATAAAAATATTTAAGCATAAAAAACATTACGATAGAATTACGCTTTTAAAATTTTAATTTCAATATTAAAATATGGCAAAAGAAAAAATTATTGGGATTGATTTGGGAACTTCAAATTCTCAGGCTGCTGTGATGTTAGGCGGAAAACCAACAATTATTCCTTCAGCCGAAGGAGCGACTATGTATGGAAAAGCATTTCCTTCTGTTGTTGCCTTTACAAAAGATGGTCAATTATTAGTTGGGGAACCTGCAAGAAGGCAGGCAGTTTCAAATCCTGAAGGAACAATAACTGAAGCAAAAAGAAAAATGGGGACAAATTATAAATACAAAATTTATGGAAAAGAATATACACCGCAGCAGATTTCTGCTTACATATTGCAAAAAATAAAGAGGGATGCAGAAGCATTTATTGGAGAACCAGTAAAAAAAGCAGTTATTACAGTTCCAGCTTATTTTAATGATAATCAGAGAACAGCAACAAAGGATGCTGGTAAAATAGCGGGTTTGGAAGTTGTTAGATTGATTAATGAACCAACAGCAGCAAGTATTGCTTATGGATTGGATAAAAAAAATGAAGAATACAAAATTCTTGTTTTTGATTTTGGTGGCGGAACTCTTGATGTAACAATAATGGAGTTTGGAGGCGGAACTTTCACAGTTTTATCAACATCTGGGGATACAAATTTAGGAGGTAGTGACATGGACAAAGCAATAGTAGATTATATTGTAGAAGAATTTAAAAAGCAGGAAGGAATTGATTTGAGGAATGATAAAATGGCAATGCAAAGAATAAAGGAAAGTGCGGAAAAAGCAAAAATAGAACTTTCAACAGTTCTTGAGACAGAAATTAATTTACCTTACATAACTGCAACAAAAGAGGGTCCAAAACATTTAACAATGAAACTAACAAGGGCAAAATTAGAAGAATTGGTTGAACCAATTATAGAGAGGTGCAGAGAGCCAATAGAAAGAGCAATAAAAGATTCTAAATTGTCAAAAGATCAGATAGATAAAATTATTCTTGTTGGAGGACCAACGAGAATGCCGATTGTTCAGAGATTTCTTGAGAATTTTATAGGGAAAAAACCAGAGAGAGGAATTGATCCAATGGAATGTGTTGCTCAGGGAGCAGCAATTCAAGGTGCTGTTTTAGCAGGGGAAGTCAAAGATTTGGTTTTGTTAGATGTTACTCCTCTTACTTTAGGGATAGAAACTCTTGGTGGTGTAATGACTCCTTTAATAGAAAGAAATACAACAATCCCTGTTAGAAAAAGCCAGATTTTTACAACAGCATCAGATTTCCAGACAGCAGTAACAATTCATGTGTTGCAGGGAGAGAGACCAATGGCAAAAGACAATACAAGTTTAGGACATTTTAATTTGGTTGGTATTCCTCCAGCACCAAGGGGAGTCCCTCAGATAGAGGTAACCTTTGATATAGACTCAAGCGGGATATTAAATGTTTCTGCAAAAGACTTAGGAACCGGAAAAGAGCAGAAGATGACAATTACAGCATCAACAAAACTTTCTGATGAGGAAATTAATAGAATGATAAAAGAGGCAAAGGAACATGAGGAAGAGGATAAAAAAAGAAGAGAAGAAGTAGAAATAAGAAATAATGCTGATTCTTTGATTTACACAACAGAAAAAACTTTGTCAGAATTAGGAGACAAACTGGAAAAAGAACAAAAAGAAAAAATTGAAAATAAATTAAAGGAGATGAAAGAGGTTCTGAAAGGAAAAGATATTGGCAAAATTAAAGAAAAAATGGAAGAACTAACAAAAGTTGTTCAGGAGGCTGGGGCATCAATTTATCAGCAAACTGCAAAACAAGCAACAAAACAAGCAGAGGAAAAACCACAGGATGAGAAAGTTGTTGATGCTGAGTATAAAGTTGAGGATGAGAATAAAGATAAAAAGTAATTGAATTCCTTTTTGATAACAAAATTTTTTGCATAGATTAGATAATGGCAAAAGACTATTATAAAATCTTGGGTGTAGATAGAAATGCTTCTCAAGAGGAAATTAAGAGAGCTTTCAGAAAACTGGCGAGAAAATATCATCCAGATATTGCTGGAAAAGAAAGTGAAGAAAAGTTTAAAGAGATTAATGAAGCTTTTCAGGTTTTAGGGGACCCGCAGAAAAGGGCTCAATACGATAAGTTTGGTGCTGAAAGTTTTAGGCCAGAAGATTTCACAGATTTCAGAAGTTTTAATTTTGATGATTTATTTAGAGATTTTGGGTTTGGTGATATTTTTGATGTATTCTCTAATAGAGGAAAAAGTGGTCCAAGACCTGGTTCTGATTTGAGATATGATATTGAAATTTCTTTAGAACAAGCTTTTTCAGGACTCACAACAAAAATAGAGATTGAAGTGAATTCAATCTGCAAAGAATGCAAAGGAACTGGAGCAAAGAACGGAAAAATGAAAACTTGTCCTAATTGCAATGGAACAGGACAAATAAAGAGAATTCAAAGAAGTCCTTTTGGTCAGAGTATTTTTATTACAACTTGCGAAAAATGCAAAGGGTCTGGAAGGATAATTTCTGAAAAATGTGAAGTTTGCAATGGAACCGGTAGAGTAAAAAAGAAGAAGAATATAGAAGTTAAAATACCAAAAGGAATTGAAGATGGTGCATATCTGAGAATTGCAGGCCAAGGGGAACCAGGTTATAATGGAGGAGCTCCAGGAGATTTATATGTAGTAGTTCATATAAGACCTCATGAAATCTTTGAAAGGAGGGGAAATAATCTGTTCTGCAATGTAAAAATTCCTCTTTTAAAAGCAATTCTTGGTGGTGAAATTAAGGTTAAAACAATTGATGGATATGCAAAAATTAAATTGCCAAAGGGAACCCAGAGCCACACTATTTTCAGATTAAAATCTCAGGGAATGCCTGATTTACATACTGGGAGAAGAGGGGACCAGTTAGTAAAGGTTATTGTAGAAATTCCAAAAAAACTCAACAAAGAACAAGAAGAATTACTAAGAAAAATGTTTGAAAAGGAAGATACAACCACAACTAAGGGGTTCTTTAATAGAATGAGAAGATTTGTATATTAAAAATTAAAAAAATTTAATTTTATGAGGTCTATAGGAATAGATGTAGAATTCCCAAAAGAAAAATGCGAGAGCAGGGATTGCCCTTTTCATGGAAACTTAAAAATAAGGGGGAAAATTTTGAAAGGCAAAGTTGTATCTTTAGACCCCGAAAATACAGCAATAATTGAGAAGAGATACTTAAAATTTGTTAAAAAATATGAGAGATATGAGAGGAGAAAGAAAAAAATAAGCGTTCACAAACCGAAATGCATTAAATTAAAAGAAGGAGATGAAGTAATGGTTGCAGAGTGCAGGCCTATTTCCAAAACAAAGAGGCATGTTGTGATTAAAAGGGTTTAAGTTTTTTATGTTTTAATAACAAATCAGTATTAAGTATATTGTATCAAATTTTCTTTTTCTTTTTCTAAAAAGTTTTCATATTCTTTCAAAATTTCATCTTTGCTCTTTTTGTATGCACTTTCTATGGTTCTTCTTATTATCTGTTCATATCCCAAAAATATCTGCCTCTTCTTTTTTTTATCTTTTATAAGGTCTGCTATAATTCTTCCAAGGCTACTATTAAAACAGCAACCAACATAATTTGTTATTAATTCATCGAAATTATCTGTTAATTTTCTTAAATCTCTTTCATCATAAGGCACTTCTTCCCATACGGTTTTATTATAAAAGTTTATATATGTGTGGAGATGACTGGCAGCTTTAGAAAATACTTTTGGCAATATAGTATTTTCAGCAAATGCTAGATAATCGAAAAAATCATTTTTGGTTATTTTTCGGTCATAATTTAGACAAATTTCATAAAATGTAGTTGTATAGTATTTGAAAACTTCCGTTAAATGAGAATTTATTGAACTCTCTATTATCAACTTTGTAAACAAATCCTCCATAAATAATTTTGCTTAAATTTACTTAATTTGCTGGCCTGTTCTTTCAGTTACACATTACTTTATGAGATTTATTTTTAAGAAATTAAATTATGGTGTATTTTCCAAAAATGACTTATAGTATATATAAAGCAGTAAAAGATATAGAGCCAAATTCTTATCAGTATCCTTATCTTTCACGGCCTATTTTTATTCCATATCCATATATGAAGATTGAAAAAATTTTTTTGGATGAATCCGAAATTATGAAAATTATCGATAGAGTCCGTACAGAAGTTGGGAATCAGGATTATGCAGCATACCGGACAACATTAAATTTATTTGGAAGAATAGAAAGAGGAGAATATGAAGCATATATCAGTGAGGAATGGGAAGAGTTATCAAAAAAGGTAATCTTGAAAAACAAGGAACAGATACCTGAGAAACTAAATGTTTTGAAAAAAATTAAAAAGTTTGTCAAAGAATATATAAAAGAAGTAAATATTGAAAAGATCGGTGATCTCAGATTCTCTGTAAGGAATAGCGGATTGGAAGATTTGTATCAAATTGAAGAAGCTTGTAAAGCGGGTTGCAGTCTTATAATCTCCTCAGATTCTGGTATTTTAAGAAGGAAAAATAACAAACCGATTGGCGTTTCAGTTGAAGCATTACTTCATGATTCTCTTTCACCTTTCTGGAAAGAAACCTTTCACTTTATAAGTTATGTACCAAACTCAATTTTAGAAAATAAAGTTCCTTTTGAATCTTCTTTTGAAGTTCAAGCTATTGCTTAATTTAGTCTTCATTAAATTTTCTTAGCCAATTCCTCTAACCTCTTAATTCTGTCTTCAGTTTTAGGATGGGTTGAAAATAGTTTTGATATTGCATCTGCTTTGAAAGGATTTACAATAAATAGGTGGGAGGTTGCTGAATTTCCTCTTATTGGATTCGCAAGCACAAAACTTTCTATTTTTCTCAAAGCATTTGCAAGACCTAAAGGATTTTTTGTTATAATGCCTGCTGAATAATCTGCTTCATATTCTCTTGTTCTTGAAATTGCCAACTGGATGATTGCGGCTCCGATTGGGGCAAAAATAAGGAGAGGAAGTAATATCAAACCATCTCTATTAGAGTCTCCAATGAACAAACTCCACCAAGCAATATTTGCGAGAAAAGAAATTGCTCCTCCTATTGTTGCAGCCATTGTTGAAATTAGAATGTCATGATTCTTTATGTGAGAAATTTCATGGGCAAGAACACCTTCAATTTCCTCTTTGTCCAAACTGTTGATTAAACCCTTTGTAACAACAATGGCGCTGTTTTTCTCATTTCTTCCAGTTGCGAAAGCATTTGGAACTTGAGTATTTATTAAATATAATTTGGGTTTTTGAATCTTTGCCTTTTTTGCGAGTTTTGAAACAATTTCTTCTATTTCTTCATTTTTTAATTTTTTTGCTCCATACATGTTCAGAACAATTTTATCGGAATACCAGTAAGAGAAAAAATTAAAGAAGGCCGCGAAAAATAATGCAATAACTGCTCCTGAAATTCCAGCAATCAAAAACCCAGCTCCTAAAAAAATTCCGGTTAACAAACTCAGCAATAGGGTTGTTCTAAAGAAACTCATAATATGTCTAAATTTTTATTTAAAATAAGTTTGCATATCTTACAATATTCTGCCTCAAGTTCTTCCATTTTTAAATTTCTTGAAATTATCTTTTCCGAGAGTTCTTCTATTTTCTCTTTTACTCCCGGTTTTCTTTCCAATTCCCTTACTTTTTTGCCCCTTACCTGCTTTTTATAGAGAGCAACAGCCCCCTGCGACAGGTACAACTTATTTGCAATTTCCTGCTGGGTAAGTCCAAAGTTTATCAATTTATTTGCAATTATTGCTCTAATTGCCGGCAGGTAGTCATTAACAAAAATTTCGCACCTCATAATATTTAATTACACTGTTATATAATAAATCACTTTTCTCACTTCTTTTCTTCAATTTCACCAATACTTTCCAGAAATTTTCTTGGATTTGCATTGTACTGCGCAAGATATTTTCCAACCTCTTTGTAATCTAAAATTTTGTTCTTTGCAAGCCACTCTAAAACCTTTGCTTTGTTTTTTATATCTTCTTCCATCTTCTCTTTTTTCATCCCTGTCCTCTCAACAATATTTTTTAAAACAACAGATTTGTTTATAATTCTGAATTCATCATTTTTTGGCTCCCATTTTGCAAAAGTATTTATTATTGGTCTCTTTGTTTTGTAATCCATCGCAGCTATTTCTTCTATTGAAGTCACTCTCCTCAATGTTTTATCTTCAATTTTTACCCTTGAAATAAAAATAATTATGTCAAGGATTTCTAATAAAGTAGCAGGTAGATTGATTGGTTCTGTAATAAGTCTGTCTATTAATGTGTCTATACTCTCTGCATGTATTGTTGCAAGACCTGGATGGCCTGTAGCCATTGATTGAAATAAAACAAATGCTTCTTTCCCTCTAACCTCTCCAACAATTATTCTATCTGGTCTCTGTCTCAAACTTTCTCTTAACAAATCAAACAAAGTTACAGAACCTCTTCCTCCTACTGTTAATGATGCTCTCGCAACTTCTGGAACCCAGTTTGGATGTGGTAATTGCAATTCACCTGTGTCTTCTATGCTTACAATTTTCTCTTGCGGTTTTGCTAATATTGAAATTGAATTCAAAAGACTTGTTTTTCCGGAACCTGTCCCTCCAGAAATCAGAATAGACCTTCCATTTTCAAGAGCAAACCAAATATAAGCCATTAACTTAACATCGCAGGTATTATAAAGAATATGCATTGGTGGTGTAAAAGGGTCTTTAGAAAACTTTCTTATTGTGAAATTACTTCCCCTTCTCGCAATATCGGTCGCCAAAGTTGCCTGAACCCTGCTATTATCAGGCAAAATTCCATCAAGCAATGGATGGGCCATAGAAATATCTTTCCCGCACCTCTGCGCTAATTTCATCACAAAAGAATCCAGTTCGTTTCTAGTTTCAAAAATTATATTTGTCCTCAAAGAACCAAATCTTGGGTCCCTGTGCACAACATAAATAGGAATATTAACTCCATCACAAGAGATATCTTCTATATTATCATCTTGCAATAAAGGTTCTACTTTATTGAAACCAAGGAAATCTCTATAAACATAATACCTAAAAATCTTTATCATTGCTTCAGGCAAACTCAATTTAAAATATTCCATAGCATCATCAATTTTCTTAAAAAGATAATTTCTTGCCTCAAATTTTTTCACTGCTGCAAAATCTATATCTATTTTTTCTCTAATATACTCTTTTACCATTTCCAGAATTTTTTTACCCTCTTCTGTTATCTCAGGCTCTACAACATTGTAGTTCAATTCATTTCTATCTTTATTCCAAAAAATATGAGCATAAGCAAAAATCTCTTCTCCCCTTCTTGGATTTTTTGGTATTAAAGGATATTTAATATCTATTTTTTGCAAATCTTCTTTTTTAAATTTCTTTTCTATTGGTTTTATTTCGGATTTTATTTCTGGAAAAGGCAAACCTTCTATTCTAACTTTTTTCTTTTTTGGTGGTATTAATCTCAAGGATTGAGGGTAATATCCTTTTTGAAATTCAGTTTGTTTTCTATCTTTTACTTCTTCAACTTTTGCTTTTTCTTCCTTTTTCTTAGGAGGAATATAAGTAAGCACAATTGGTTTTTTTCTAAAAATAATTTCAGGTGTCTTAGCTAGTTTTATTGGTCTCGTATTTCTAGTTTTTATTATTATTTTTTTTGTTTTTTTATTTCTCCCCTTAATTTTTATTTTTGCTTTCATCTTGACAAAGTTATATTTTCACCTCTCGCCTCTAAAACAAAATATCTGGCAGAACTTGTTGCCTCCCCTTTTATAATTTTATTCAGTTTTGGGGGTTTAATTTCAATTCTCTCATCTGTTCTAAAATTAGAAACTGAAATATTATTTGATAAAGAAATAACATATCTTTCTTCAGATAATTTTCTTGGAATTTCAACAATGAGATTGCAATCAACATTTTTAATATTGCTGCACAAATAAGTTTTTGTTGTTGCCATTGAAACCAAATTGGCAATCATATAATATTGATCTCTTTCTGTTTGTTTCTGCAACGAAGTTACAGTAAAAGAAATTATTCCTGCAACAGATAATGCCAATAATGCTCCTATCCCAAATAATAAAAGTTCATTAATTGCTATATACTGTCCCCGCATAAAATATAAAAGTTTTTATCTAATATCTAACCAAATAATAGTTTTTGTTATTTTTCCTCTTTCTTCGCCTAATTTTTTAATCAATAATCTTGAATTTTCAGAACCAACAAGGGTTACATTTTGTGGGGTTACAACATCTAAAATATAAGTTTTTGTATCTGAAGTTAAATTTCTGTAAATTATTTTGTAAGTTGTTATGGTTGCATATTCCTCAAATTGATCTACCTGAACTCCAATAACAGAATAAGAGTCTTTCCCCCAAATTCCATTTGTTAAATTGCAGTTCCTGCTAAAACAAACAAATCCTCCTTGCATATAAATACTCCCGCTAGTTTTCAGAAAGAATTCTATTGTATTATTCTCTGGATTTATAGTGATTTCACCAGGAAGATTAAAAATTAATTCCTCACTTCCTCCAAGTTTCGCTACATCATCAATTTTTTTGTCTAATTCTCTGAGAAAATTTTCTGCTTTATTTAGAGTTGTTATATCAATATTTTTTTGAATCATTGGCATTCCCCATTCATAAGCAAGTCCAGTAATTATAGCAAGAATGCCAACTATTAAAATACTGGAAATTAGTGGAGTTATTCCTTTAAATTTTTTAATCTTCATAATTTCCTTTTAATCAATAAAATAAAACTTGCAAAGAATAATAAAAGAAGATAAATTAAATTATCAGAACCTAAAGCTTCTGAGAAAACATTCAACCAAACTTTTCTGTCATATCTTGCATCTCCTCTTACTGATACAGAAAATTCATAGTTGCCAACTCTTGGAGCCTCATTTAAAGTAACTATTCTTGAAGCAGAACTTTCTTTTGGAATAGAAATCATCCACTGATTTTGATCTAGCCAATTAATTGCATCAGGATAATCATTGCAATTTATTGTCAAATTTACATTAATTGTACTATTACTTGGATTTTCAATATAAATAACATAGATGTCTTTATTTTTTTCTCCTAAGGGAACATTTGCAATTTCTGGATTGACTTCAAATAATTCTCTTGCAACACAAATAACTTTAAAATCTTGATAAAAATAAGGCCAATAACTTACATTGAATACTCCTTTTACATAAGGAGTATAAATATTGTATTTTGTCCAGTTTATTAGAAAATAAACTCTATGTGTTGTATTTTCATCATCACAACTTAAATCACCACTATTAATTTTACTTTCCCAAAAGTTAGGATTCCAAGTCATATTTTTTGGATTTGTTTCGTTTCCGTATTCTTGAATTTCATTTCCAGAAGTTAAATTTACTTTTGTTACCCAAAACTTTCCTTCTGTTGTTTTATTTGTAACCCTATATTTAAATTCTTGGATTTCTTCCCATTTCCAGAAATCCATTGAACCAACGAAATATCCTTTTACTTTTCCAATTATTTGGTCTCCTCTTATAACTTTTTCTGGTAAACTATAATCTGTAATATCAATTGCTGCAACCGTGTAGTTTGTTTCTCCTCCTGTTGTAATAGAGAAATTTAATGGGGTAAAACCATAACTATTATTATATTCTGGCCAGAAATAACTTAGGTTTGCTGTGTAATTATAATTTCCCAAAACATAATTAGAATAACCTAAAAAATGTGAAAAATTATTAGTTGTTCCATTCATCAAATTTACCCAAGAGGTTGCATCTTTGAAAAATAATGAAGTATGTTTATCAGCAGGTGTTATTGGATTTTCGCCTTTTGGAGAATAAATTTCTATTCTTGTCTGATTAAAAATCTCTCCAAACCATCCAATATTGCCTGTATTTGAGAAGTTTATTGTGTAATAAATTGGTTGATAAATATTAACAAATTTGTCCGGGTCGTCTATTTCAATTGAATTTATTGTTCCATTTAAATTTATTGTTATATCTTCGCTTCCAGAAATATTTTTTTCATCGGTTAAAATATAGGAAAAAGTGACTGTTGTATCATTTAACTTTATATCCTGAACATAACAGCTAAAGTTTCCATTTGTAATATTGCAAGTTATATCTTGTATAAAAGAATTAATCCCACAAAGCCTTAAATCTGAAGGATTGGAATCTTCTTTTGTATTTTCATTTCCATCTGAAATATTTGAAATTATAGGCTGGCTGCAAGTTTGATTTGTTATCTTATTAATTCCTGTATTGGTTGATATATAAGTTGCATTTCCAACAAAAAATAGGTTTGTTGTATTCCCAAAATGCCAGGAGAGATTTGCAATATCTATATCATCAACAACAAATTTATCTTTATTTTCAGAATAGTCAGAAGTGTTATATCCTGTTCCCGGGAAAACAAATCTACCTCCATAACCAATTACTTTAAATTTAACACTAAAGTTGCCTAAGTCAAGATCAGACATATCATTAGGAGGATTCCATGTACAATTTCCGTAATAATATGCATCATGATAAGGAATCTGGCTCATTGTTACATTTTCGCAGACCATCCACTCATTATTTTGATCACTTTTTACCCAAATTGTTAAATACTGTTGCAATTCATCTTTGTCTCCTAAAACTCCATCAACATAATCCGTTGCATTAACTTTTATTGTTATAACATCATTTGTTTCCGGAGTTTCTTTATCCCTATCCACTGGACTTGGCAGAGCAAACATGAAAGTTAAATTTACCGGGGGTTTATCAATAATGGAAACTGTTACAGGACTTTGCCCGGCAACAATTGAAGTAAATTGAGTATCATTGTTTGGAAATCTAACCCATACACTAAAATTATAATTTCCAAATTCATGGTATTTTGCTTTCCAACTTCCAGAGTATGTTATACTACTTCCAGGTCCCAGATTTGTATCAAATTGTTTATAACAACCACAAGAATTATGCGGGTCTCCTTCATATTTTCCTAAGTGTCCGCAAGCATCCACCCAACCTGTGTTATGACAATCTTCATCTGTTTCTGGATTAGTCTTATCTTTTGAACTAACCTCCCAATACAAATGCTCTTTTGCAAAAGTTAAATTCCCAATATTCTTAAAAGTAACATTAAAACTTGCTATTTCATCATGGTATAAGGAGGTGTCATTCCAAACATGACTTACAACCTGTAATCCAATATCTATATCATGAGTTCCACTACCAGCAATATCATTACTATCTATAACCTCACAGATAAAAGTGTTTGTTTTTAATGTACTATTTGCAAATTCTTCATTAAGTGCTCCAATATCACAATCAAAATTTCCACCACCAACTGTTGTGTTAGTGCAACTAAAACTCGGATATTCTTGAGAATAACATTTTACATTTGCCCATGTGACAGCACTATTATCACTTTCATACTTTGCTGTTCCTGTTATGTGCAAATCTTTTGTTGTTCCATAGTGATTCATGTTTGTTAAATAAATGTCTTCAACTTTAAATAAATTAGTTTTTGTTTTTGTGTCTTCCAAACCCTCATCATCAACTGCTTTTACTATAACCCTATACCAACCAACAGGAGCTGTATCTCTAGGATTATATGTGTATTGACATTTCCAATGGTTGGAATCTACATAATTACATGTGTCCATAGGTACAGAATCCTTTTCTGTGCCTCCTTTAGAATTTATAATTGTTACATAGACCCAACCACTATTATTTATATCATTATTATCTTGATCATAAATTTCTGCTGTAATTTTTATTGAGGTATCAGGTGTAAATTTGTTCACTTCATCATCTCTGTCTATTGGAGATTTATCTATAGAAATTGAAGTAATATTTGGATAGGCGTACCATTTATTTTCATCACCTTTACAATATTCATTTATTCCATCAGAATCTATATCTGTTGTATTGCCATTTAAATAACATCCTCCATTCCAGACACAATCATCTGAATTTGCGCAGCAGGCTTGGGTATCTCCAGAACAGGAACATGCCTTAGAATTACAATAACAAGTTATAGCATACTCATTTGCATCATCTCCACAACAAGTATCTGGAGAAGAAGCGCAGTCTCCAAAAGAACAACCAAAATTCCAACTACCACCTCCACATTCACAGGTATATTTGTTATTATCTCCGTCGTTATAATAAATTCCATTTATGCAAGATTCAAATCCAGAGCCACAGAAAGTATCTGTTGCTCCCCCATCATCCCCACAACATTGTGGCGGACTTGCACCAGAAACCCAAATATAAGGTGTACAACCACTATTATCTTCACAATAACTCTGAGCATTGTCCCTATCAACATAATTGCAAGAAGAATCACAAATATGACTGTTATCAGGACAACTTAATTCCTCATAGCCATCGCAATTACTATCTGCCCCACAATCATACTCACAAATGTTTGTACAACTTCCATCAGAACAAGTATTGGGGCCACAATAGATTGTAGATACCCATCTCCAGAAATTATTACAATTTCCTGAACCGTCACATCTATATTGTTTTTTTCCTTTAGTGCAAGTGTCCTTACATTGATAGTCTGAAGTTGAACAAGCTGTCCACCAATTTTGAGAACAAGAAGTTCCTACTTTATAAGTAGTTTCACTAATTACGTAATTGTTATAGGTATACCACTTAGAATAAGATTGTCTGTTTGTATCTGTACAACTACTACTTCCTGCCGTACAGCCTCTATACCATCTATCAGCAGAACAACTCCCATAAACGCAGTTTATAGTTTTATCACAGTAAATATCACTACTAGGATTTACTTCTGAGCCACCAGAACAAACTTTACCAGAAGAGGTCAAATAGGAATAATCATTACCAACATCATAAGCACAATTATGAGAGGCATCACATCTTAGTTTATCTCTTTTCTTTTTGCATGGTCCATTACACCCATTCCAATCAGAGTAACCACAAAGAGTAGTTCCTGTAGTTTCACATGTATCAGTCAATGTATAACCTTCAGATGCATAGACATTTTCGCTGTAAGAATCTGTATGGTCTGATGCAGGTCTGCATGAGCCAGAACCATCACAAGATGTCCACCATTTTGTAGCAGAGCAATCACCTGCATCACAGTTTTCATCATAATTGCAATAATTTGAAGAATTCACAGGGCTACAACTACCACCATTACAAACTGTTCCACTTGGACAATTTTCTACTTCATCATTAACACCACAATTTCCATTTCCATCACAGTTCCCAGAATTTCTTACTCTTTTACAACTTCCATCACAAGACCAACTTCCAACGTTGCAATCATCATGTGGATCCTGTCCTGCTGGTACATTATAACAAGTTCCTTCATGCCCTGCTACATTACAGGCTTTACAAGTGTCTGTGCAGGCAGAATTACAACAATAACCATCTATACAATATCCAGAACAGCACTCTCCTCCTGTTGAGCATGTTTCACCATTATCTTTAAGAACAGTAACAGTAATCTTAGAAGGAGAAGTCCACGCTCCATTATAATTAGAATCAAAGTAATAACCTTTAATATCATAACTTCCACTACTAGATTTTGAAATAGACCAGGTATGAGA
>QMZV01000002.1 GCA_003663355.1 Candidatus Aenigmatarchaeota archaeon | reverse complement strand
GTGAACTTGCGTGAACATAACGTGAACTTCACGTGAACGTAAAGTCCAAAATTTTAAGGATAAACGCCAAAATAAGAAGTTCACGTGAACAACGTGAACTTGGCGTGAACTTCACGTGAACTTGGTAAAAGTATGGATGGATTAGAAAAATATAAAGATTGGTTAAGAAAACAAAACCTGAGAAGAAATCCATTTACTTTAGAGATAAATCCTTTTTTGGTTGTTGGATACAATCAGCAAATAACAAAATTGCTAAAGAATATAGAGCAGCAACAAAAGATTATTTTGCTTACAGGACCAACAGGATCTGGAAAAACAAGCATAATTTCGTATGTTTCTAAAAAAAACAACAATTTTATTGTATTAAACAAACCTCCGAGAGAAATTTCAGGTTTGCTCAGTATTTCAGATTTTTTTATTAGAGATTTGCCTTTTTTTAAGAAAATTTTTATAAGAAAACCAAAAAAAATAGAATATTTGCCTTTTTTTCTGAATAAAATAATAAAAAAACCAAAAGTTTTGTTTGTTGATGAAGCACATGAGGCAAGTATTGAAGTTTTAGAGTGGTTTAGAGTAATTTCCGATCAAGTGCAAAATCTGACCATTGTTTTTTCTGCTTTGCCTGTATTTGATGATATACTAACAAAAAATCTAGAGACTCTTAAAAAAAGAATTGTGGAAAGAATTGAATTAAACGCCCTAACAAAAGAAGAAACAGAAGAATTAATAAGAAGAAGAATAGAAAATGTTGGAGGAACTGATATAAAACCTTTTACTTATAATGTAATTGAATATATTTATTCCAGAACAGGGGGTTTTCCAAGAGATGTTATTCTATTATGCAATGATTTATTAAATCTTGGTGCCGAACATGATTCTGAAATTATTGATATTAATCTTATAGATAAAAAAACGGGAAAAGAGGAAAAGAAGATAAATCTTGAAAAATTAAAAGATTTGTCTGGGAAGCAGAGAAAAATTATTGATATTCTTGTAGAACATGAACCAATAACTCCTAATGAAATTATAAAATATCTTCCTGATTATCCTTCTGATAAACATGCTTTAAGAGCAATAAATAATTTGTTAAAAAGACTTTTGGAAGAAGGATATGTTGAAAGAGAAAAAACAGGAAAAACCTATTATTACAAATTGAGCCCTTCTACAAGAACAATGTTGGTAAGATATTAGCACTTTCAATTCTTGGTGAAGAGAAAAATTATAACAGTGTAATAATTAGACTATGACCCTTTTATTTCAAGTGGAAGGCAATAAACCAATGTGAATTGTGTCTCTTCTATTAAACTATAAACATTATCTTTTTCTCTCTTATTCAATTTATATCTGTAAAATCAAATGTATTTACTTATTAATAATTGGGTATTTAAAGTTTTTTTACATTTTATTTTTATGAGATCAGCATTAAATATGGATCAAATATACAAGATAATACAAGTGGATTATGGAAAAGAAGTAGCAGACAATATGCTGAAAAGATATGAAACTTATACAGAAGAAAAAAGAAAGGAAAAAAAGAGAATTCCAAGGAGAACAGCATTAGCAGGTGCTTTAGCCTATATAGAACTTATAAAAAGAGGTGAACAAGTAATATATGAGGAAATTGCAGAGTCTCTTGGAGAAGACCCTCGATATATTGCAAAAATATCTACAAAGATTTCTAGAGAATATGGAGAAAAACCACCTATTATACCCAGAAGTGCATTTATAAAGAAACTTATAAGTGTATACGGTCCAAAATTAGAACTAGATGAAGAAGAAACAAAAAATGCCATATCTTTATATGACTCTGTTGAAAAAGATATTGAAGAATACGCTTTCGCTTTTCGTCCTATAGCAGGTGCTTGTATTTATTTAGCAGAAAAAAAGGATGAATTATCTCTAGAAGAGATCTCAAGTAAAATAGGTACAACACCGATTTCAATAGGGAATAGTATTGCACAAATAGAAGAAATAAGGCAAAAAATAAAAGAGGAAGAAAAGCAAGAATCTAACCTACAAAGTGCCTTAAAGAAAGTTCTAAAGAAATTGAAGAAATTTTCCCTCAAACCCTCATAAAACTCAACAAAACCCAGCCTAAACCTAAAATTTTTTAAATCAAAAATTATGCCCCATACAAAATTGAAATTATAACAGTGTAATAATTCACAAAACCAAACCTTTTTTTATTAAATTATAACACTGTAATAATTTTATATCCCATCTAAACAACTAATTGATAAATTGAAATTTTAGTGAAGAGTTTAGCAATGCATAAATTTATATTTTTAATTTATACTATCTATTATGAGAAAAAGCACTCATTATAAACAAACAATACAAGCTTTTGGTGAAATTGCAAAAGCTCCTGAAAAATCTGGTTTGGTAGAAGGGGTAGATTTTTTTGATATGGATAAATTAGAAGCAAAAGCACTAAATCCAAATCTTGCTCACCACTATATTTGCGAATTGGAGAAGCAATTGGAAGATGGGCGTAAAATCTATATTGATATTCATCATTTAAGAAATGTTGGTATCACAAAGATTTTTCCGACTATTGTAAGAATGCTTGAAATTTCTCCTGAAGAAAAACAAGTAGATATTTATTCTATAGATAATAATGGGAACTGCTTAGTGCATACTAATAAAAGCTATCCTAATGGAAAAGAAGTTGAAACAAGAGATACTTCTTTGGAAAGATTGATGCCTTATGAAGAGGATATTCTTGAAGCGCCAAGTTTATGTACGTGGGCAAGATTGAGATTAGGAATGGCTTTTTATAAATATAAACATAAAAGCGAATGATTCGAATGATTTATTAAAGCATTACCCATTACCTAAATAAGACTATTTTATAACACTGTAATAATTTTTCCTTCTCTAATTATTTTTATTATTTCCACAAGAAATATAGGAGTCAGGCTACGATATTCAAAACTCTATTTTTATAAAAATATTGTAAACAACAGAAATCTATAAATATTTCTACTTGAAATATAGGTTATGCAAGAGAAACTTAAGAAGTTTTTTTCTAGTTATATAAACAAAGAAAGTTTTTTTCTTGATAAAAAATTATTAACCCATAATTATATTCCAGATAAGATTTTGCATAGAGATGAGCAAATAATGAGTATTGCAAAAGTTTTAGCCCCTGCCTTAAAATTAGAGCAACCATCCAATCTTTTCATATACGGAACTACAGGAACAGGAAAATCTGTTGTAATAAAACACATTTTTAGCGAACTTAAATCAACAAACACAACAAATTTAAAACCAGTTTATATAAACTGCAAATTAAAAAAAACTGCAGATACAGAGTACAGAATGTTGGCTTATATCCTTAGAGAATTAAATTTCCCAGTTCCTGAAACAGGATTGCCTACAGAATCATTATACAACAAATTATTTGAATTGATAGATGAAAAAGAGCAAATTATTTTGCTTGCTTTGGATGAATTAGACGCATTAGTTAAAAAAATTGGAGACGGCCTTATATACAATTTAACAAGAATAAACACAGAACTAAAAAATGCGAAAATTAGCATAATAGGGATTTCTAACGACCTTTCTTTTACAGATGATTTAGACCCGAGAGTGAGAAGTTCTTTATCAGAAGAAGAAATTATTTTTCCGCCTTACAATGCCTTACAACTAAAAGATATTTTGCAACAAAGAGCAAAAATTGCATTAAAACCAGGAGTTTGTTCAGAAGGAGTTATAGAAAAATGTGCTGCAATAGCTGCTCAAGAACAGGGTGATGCAAGAAGGGCTTTGGATTTATTAAGAGTGGCAGCAGAACTTGCTGAAAGAAATGAAGACAAAAAAATTACAGAAAAACACGTTGACCTTGCAGAGCAAAAATTAGAATTAGATAGAGTTACGGAATTAGCAAAAACACAACCAAGACATTCTCAACTAACTCTTTACTCAATTTTAAAACTTTTTGAAAAAGGCAAAGACCAAATCCTGACAGGAGATGTTTATGAAGTTTATCTTTCTCTATGTAAGAGAAATGGATATAAAACTCTAACTCAAAGGAGAATTTCTGATTTAATTTCGGAATTAGATATGCTTGGACTGATTTCAACAAAAGTTGTTTCAAAAGGAAGATATGGAAGAACAAGAGAAATCAGGTTGGCAATTGCAAAAAAATCTTTTGACATTTTAAAATCAACTTTTTCTAACATGTTTGAAACATGATATTAACATATGAGAAAATTCGGGAAATCAAGCAAAAAGAGAAAGGAGAAAAATTGCAACAACTACCACCAAATTTTTATGAAAATGCATTTAACTACATTAAACTAAAAAAAGGAACAATAGAAGAAAAAAGCGCAAAAAACCTTGTTTATTCTATTTTTGAATTAAGAAAAAAGAAAATCTTAAATCTTGCCTTTTTATTTTACAAAACAAACAACCTTCCTAAAAATTAAGAAGATTTAGAGAAAGAATTATATTTAGAGTTGATTAAAATTATAAGAAAATATGATCATTCTTTTGAACAGAATTATATTAATAAAGAAACAAAAGAAAGAAAAAATACAAAAGTAAAGGTTGTTTTTTTAAAAGACATACCAGAGATTTTATCTCCATCAGGGAGAGTTTATTCTTTTAAAAAAGGAGAAGAAACAGAACTTGAACCAGATTTTACAAAGATATTATATGAAGCAGGATTTTGCAAAATAATATTATGAATGTAGTTGTCTCATCTGTTTTAATAATTGCATTTTCAATATCCATTATTGGGACGATTTTGCTGTTTGGGCTTCCTTTAATAGAAGAAAAAAAAGCAGAGTTGGAATTCGAACACGGAAAGAATGTTGTGAATTTCCTTTCAATCACAATCTCAGATTTAATCTCAGAACCAATAAATTCCTCAAGAAAAATACAAATAGAATTTAAAACAGGAATTCTAAAATTCTCAAATAATTCAATCTCTTTTTCAACAGAATATAAAACCTACAACAAAACATTTGAAAAAATAAAATTTAACAAGATAGAAATAGGACCAGGAAAAACAAACTTAGAATTTAAAAAAATAAGCAAAAATGAAGTAAAAATAATTTTACAATAATTTTAAAACCCCTCTTACATCTTCAAAAATAAAATCAGGTTTTAATTTTTCTGCCAATTTTCTGTTCAAAACACCTGTTAAAACAACCATAATTTTAACTCCAGCATTTTTTGCCATTTCAACATCATAAGGAGCATCTCCAACATATATCACATCTTCTTTATTCACCCTATAAACTTCCAAAACTTTCAAAAGCATTTCTGGATTTGGTTTTCCTTTATCCACATCCTCTGCACAGACAGAATAATCCACCAATTCATTTAAATGAAATTTCTTTAACAGAAACTTTAGCATCTTTTTGTTATTTCCAGTAACAATAGCAATTTTAATCCCTTTTCTTTTTATTTGGCAAAGAGTATCTCTAACAAAAGGAAAGATTTTGAACTTATCTAAAAATATTTTATTATTTTTCTCTTTCTCAAAAAAATCAAACACCTCTTCTTTTTTTGTGACAGAAGAAATAATCTCTTTATCTTGTTTACCAAACTGATTTTTGATATATCTTTCATCAACATCAATTCCATATTTTTTAAGAATTTTCTTAAACAAAGACAGCCAAACACTTATAGAATCTATTAAAGTTCCATCCATATCAAAAACAACAACCTTAAACATTATTAACAAAAAATAAAAACAAAAGATAAATTATTTTCTTTTTTTATCAGCATATTTCTTAAGCTTCTTTTCTATCAAGACCAATCCATCTTTTGCATCGCTAATTTTTTTTCCACCAACACACACAATACTGCCACTTGAAAAAATTAGAAAGGAAACCTTTGGATCACTTAACTTGCAAATTAAACCAGGAAAATTTTCTGGCTCATATTCTGAGTCCTCCATACTAAAAGCAAGTTTTTCCAGATTCAAATCATAACCTAAATTTCCGACAGCGACAATGTTTTCTATTTTTGTCTCATATTTCTCAGGAACTTTTACTCCAAGCTTTTTTATCATTTTCATAATTTTTGCAATCCCTAGTTCAGCTTCTTTTTTAGTTTTTGAACCAACGCAAACAATTGTACCTGACCTAAAAACAAGAGCTGTTATGTTTGGATCCTTTAATCTAATCACAAGTCCAGGGAATGCCTCTGGTTCATATTCAGCCTCTTCATAACTTTCTGCAATTTTTGTGAGTGGAAAAACAACATCAACATGCGTAGACAAGACAACATTCTGGATCTTTATTGATTCCATATTTTAAATAAAGTATTTAAAATAATAAAAATACTTATGGCAAAAAAAGATAAATGGATTTGGGAAGAAGACACAGAGCCAATGAGATTCTGGTTTGAACCTTTTGAGCCAATAAAAAATTTCCAAAGAGATTTGCAAAAACAATTCAGCAGATTTTTCCAACCAACAATAATAAGTTTTCCTGTTGACTTAGCAGAGACAGATACTGAGGTTATTATTAAAGCAGACTTGCCAGGATTCAGAAAAGATGAAATAGATGTTGAAGCAACAGAAGATAGAGTTTTGATTTCCGCAAGAAGAAAAAGAGAAAAAATTCAGAAAGGTGAAAACTTTTACAGAAGAGAAAGAAGTGCAGGTGAAGTTAGAAGAGTTTTAAGTTTACCTGCTAAAACAAAACCAGATAAAGCAAAGTTAGATTTCTCAGACGGAGTTCTAACAATAAGATTGCCAAAGAAAGAAGAAGCAAAGAAGAAAAAATACAAACTTCTTTAATTTTTTATAAATTTGTTTACTTCTTAATTATTTTTCTAACCAAATTTAAAGTTTCATCTAATTCTACAACTTTAAACAACAATAATAAAACAATAAATATAAAAATGGAAACGCAGAAACAAACAAAAACTTCAAGGAATATGTTTACAAAAAGCAAATTTTTGAGAATGTAAATAGATGAAAGCGAGATAAGCCCTATGATTAAAGTTTTGAGCCAAGTTATGACAGGAATTTTTATTTTAACAAATTTTTTTAACTCAGCAAAAGAAAACAAAAACATTACAATGTAAGTTAAAAGAGTTGATGTTGCTGCTCCAGTAATCCCAATTATCGGAATTAAGACCAAATTTAAAATTAAATTAATTGCTGCACCAATATAAACAATTTTTGTATAGTTTTTCGGTTTTCCAAGTCCATTCAAAACACACCCATTTACCTGAACAATGGAGAAAAATATTGCTCCAATAGACAAGATTTTTAAAACATTAGAACCAGAAGAATAAAAAGAACCAAAGAATAAATTCAAAATCTCTCTTGAAAAAGAAAAACTCATTAGAGCAAAAGGAATTATTATAACCCAAATATATCTGTAAATCAAGGAAACACCCTTTTCAAGACCTTTTATCTTTTTTGTTTTTAGTTCTGTAACTAAAGGAAATAAAACTGTTGTAAAAGACCCTGCAAAAAACCACAATAAGCGAGCGGTTGGTTGAGCAGTCTGGTAAATTCCAACCTCTTCCAAACTCTTAAAAATAGTGATTAAAATTGTATCAGTATAACCAATTATTAATCCAGCAGCACTAGAAAGCATTATTGGAAAACCATAAAAAAACAATTTCTTTGCCAATTTTTTATCAAATATTTCAAGATGTAATTTTTTAAAATTAGGAATTAATTTCAAAGCAAAAGGAGAGAATATTAAAATTACAAAAATATAAGAGATCAAGAAACCTAAAGCAGGAGAGAGAACAGAAAAGCTCAATGAAATAAATATAAAAGTAAGTATAAAATAAAATAGCATCCTGCAAAAATCAACTATTGCAAAAAAATTCATAAGCTGAAAACCCTGCAAAATTGATAAAACAACGCTATAAAATATCTGAATAAAATAAACAATTGCTAAAACTTTTATAACAAGAACCCCAAAAACCAAATTTTTAGAGAGATGCAAATAATTTACAGCAATAAAATCAGATGAGAAGAAAATAATTGTTGCAATTATTAAAGCAGGAATAATCTGAATAAAGAGAACAGTAAAAACAGAGGCATTCAATTTTTTAAATTTCTTTTCTGCTTTGAATTTTGAAATATGATATATCAAACTCCCGTTTAAACCAAAATCCTTAAACAAAGAAAACAGACCGATTAAAGACAGACATGAGTAATAAAGACCATATTCTGCGGGAGTTAAATTCGCTGTCAAAACAAGCCTCAACAAATAACCAACAAAAGAAGTTAAAATACCAAACAAAAAAACAAAAAATACTCCAGAGGCAATTCTTTTTAAGTAGTTCTCCATAAATAGAGAAAAAAATTATCTCTAATCAAATTCTTTAGGAAATATTAAACCATTCAAAATATTTGTCTATATTCTTTTTAGCTTTTTTCTTTTTATTATTATGTTCCTTTAAAAAATTACTTATTTTCTTTATTAAAATTTCTTTTAATTCTCCTGTAAGAAGTTTTCCGCTTTTATAATCGTAATATATTTTTTCTAATTTTTTATCGTCTGGCTCAAAAAGATATCTTAACCATTGATAGCAAACATCTATTTCGGGGATTCCTCCTTTTTTTCTGTGTTCTTCAACAGTTGGTTGACCTCCGGAAAAAGCATATTTCATTATTTTTTTTCTTATTGTTTTTTCATCATCTGTTGTATAAATTGCAGTCTCTTTTTCTGATGCAGACATTTTTCCGGAAACTCCTGTAAGAGGTGGCAGAAAAGAGCATTGAATAGAAGCGGGCTTGTAATATCCCAGTTTTGGTATAATATCTCTTGATAATCTAAAGTGAGGGTCTTGATCTATTGCATGCGGTATTAAGCAAGGAATTTTGTTGTTTTTTAAAATAGAAGGTAGAAAAGCAGGAACAGCCTGCATTGCTGTGTAGAATATAGAGCCTATATTTGATTGTTCTTTTAAACCAAAGGAAGATTTTACCATAGAGAAAGTAATTCTTTTTGCAATTTTGCAGGCTTCTTTATATAACAAACTCGCATGTTTTGTATCAATTATAATATTAGTCTTCTCAGGATCAAAACCAATAGCAATAACATCCAAAATATTATCCTCTAAGTATTTTTCAACTTCTTCAAATTTTAAATTTTTTTTAAACAAAAATTTTTCTTCATCCGGAAACTGAAACCACAATTCTACATCAAATTTATCTTGCAACCATTTTGTAAATATCCACGGCAATAAGTGACCTATATGTATTGGACCAGAAGGAGCTCTTCCAGTATAAAGAAAAAATTTATTTCCTTTTTCATATTCATTTAAAACAAAATCTAAATCTCTATGTGCAAAAAAAATTTTTCTTCTTAACATAAAATGCAATTCTCCTGTAATTGATTCAATTTTATCCAAAAGTTTATTATCAATTTTTTGAACACCAAATTCCTTAACAAGTTTTTCATAATTAATTTTGCCTCTAACCTCCCACGGCGTTACTTTAAATTGCATAATCTATTATTGATAGAATTTATTACTTCAGATATGTTTAACTCTTCTTCTAAAATAATTTTCTGCTTCTATATAAGTTTTTTCAAGTTTTTCTACTTGCTCTTCTGAAAGTTTTTCTCCTGGTTTTGGAACATAACTAAAAACTTCTTTCATAATAGAACGAATCTTATTGTATAAATCATATCCTCTTAGACCTTTCTTTCTAGAATGAGTGTCTCTTCCAATATTAACATAACCTGATTGTATTATCCTTTCAATACTCCTTCTGCATTTTATAACACTGTTATATAAAGTAGCATTTTCTTCCAATCTTATTTCTCTTGCCATAATCTAATGGGCTCGCCGAGATTTGAACTCGGGTCTGAGGCTTTTTTTGATCCACAGGGCGATAAAACCAATTTTTTAGATTTGTGGTTTCACCCTGCGCCCCTCACCCATTAGGCAAGGCTAAACACCCGTTGGGCGATCACCCTAAGCCCCGATGCTAGACCAAGCTACACCACGAGCCCATAATTTTTAAAAACATTTATAAGAACAAACTAAGAAAAATCACCCTTTGACAACACCAACAGGAACAACCCTTACAACTTTTTTTGAAATTCCAGCCAAATCAACTGCTTTCACAACTTCATCAATATCTTTATAAGCTTGTGGGCTTTCCTCAGCTAAAACCTTTGGACTTGTGGATTTTGCAATAATTCCTTTTTTTTCAAGTTCTGATCTAACTCTTTCTCCTCTAAACCCTTTTATTGCTTTATTCCTGCTCATTACTCTTCCAGCTCCATGGCAACTTGAATAAAATGTTTCTTTTGCTTTTTCCCCACCAACTAAAATATAACTTGCAGTTCCCATAGAACCAGCAATTAGAACTGGCTGCCCAGTTTTCCTATAAGTTGCTGGTATTAATTCATGTCCGGCACATAAACTTCTTGTTGCCCCTTTCCTATGAACATATAATTTTCTTCTTTCTCCATTTATTTCATGCTCTTCTAATTTGCAAATATTGTGGCACACATCATAAATCAGTTTCATATCCATTTCTTCCCACTTTTTTTCAAAAACTTTAGCAAAACTTTCTCTGATCCAAGCAGTCATCACAGTCCTGTTGCAAAAAGCATAATTTACCCCTCCTTTCATTGCTTCAAAATAATCCTGTCCTTCTTGCGAGTTTGCAGGAGCGCAAACAAGTTGATTGTCCGGAAGCCAGATATTATATTTTTTTACAGCTTTCTCATGGATTTTTAAATAGTCTGTTGCAATTTGATGTCCCAATCCACGACTTCCGCAGTGCAACATTATTATAATCTGATCCTTGTCAGTAACACCAAAAACTTCTGCAATTTCAGGATTAAAAATCTGATCTACTTTTTGAATTTCTAAAAAATGATTCCCTGCACCCAAAGTCCCTAATTGAGGAAGCCCTCTTTTCTTCGCTAAATCAGAAATTTTATCAGGATTTGCTCCAGACATACACCCATATTCTTCCATATGCTGCAAGTCTTGTTTTGTTGCATAATTGTTTTCAAGAGCCCATTTTGCTCCTTTAACAATAACCTCATCCAATTCATCTCTTGACAATTTTAATTTTCCCTTTGAACCAACTCCAGTAGGAACATTTTTAAACAATACAGAAATTAATTGTCTCAATTTTGGTTTTACTTCTTTATAGGTAAGATTTGTTTTAATCATTCTGACCCCGCAATTTGAAACAACAAAATTATTAGCAATAAAATTGTGGTGTTCATCCTCAACTGTAAAGTCATAAACAAAATCTTTATAATCAGTCTCTTCTATTGAAACAATTTTATCCCAGACCATACCTGTTTTTCCAAGACCTGATGTTTTTGAAATTAAAAATTCCTTAAACTTCTCAAAATTTAATGCAACTCTCGGATCAGTTTTCCTAGGTTCATACAAACTCCTTTCAATAAATCTCTCATTTACAAAAGGAGAGGAAAACTTTTTTATTGCTTCACTCTTTTTTAAATTTTCTTTTTCAATACTTTCAATCACTTTCTTTCTCTCATTCAAAACATTTTCCTTTATTTTTAAATATTGAACCCCAACATTTGCTAGAAAGTTTTTACTTTTATTATATTCAAAACCAATTTTAGACCATAACTTTATCAAATTCTTTGGTTTTGAAGAAATTTGCAATCTAAGCCTATATGAAACATAGTTTTTATTTTCATATTCTTTCCTTTCTTTTATTAGCTTACTTTCTATCCCAAATTTCAAAAGCAACTGTTTAATCTGTTTCAAAAATTCTTTCCCATTTTCAACAAGAGATTTTTCTTTATCTACTGTTAGAATCTGATTATAAAAATTGTAATCATGTTTTGTCACTGTCTTTGGAGAAGTCAATTCAGCACCAAAGTAACTTGCAAGAAATAATCTAATTTGCCAGAGTTCGCATTTAAACAACCAATTAGGCAATAAAAATTTCGTTTTTGCTTTATTACCTTTAGGCAAACCCAATGTTTTAAATAAATCAGCAAGACATCTTGAATTAACAGTAAAACTGTGCTCCGTTCTCTCAAATTTTACTTCTCCATAATTTGTTTTTATATCATGTCTTCTCTCTCTAGAGAGTATTTTACCAGGATTAAAACCAAGTTTAATTATATCTTTTCTTATTTCTTCTAAATCTTCTTTTTCGCCATAAAAACTAATTCTCCTATCATCCAAGTATCCATCTCCCAAAACAAAACCAAATAATTTTAGCAAATAAGGAAACTTTTCATTTGAATAAGTAAGAGGGAGCAAATTTTTATTTTTTAATTCTTCTCTGTATTTTTCATTTATTTCTTTTTCATTTACGATAATCTCTGAACTTGGAGTTGTATATTCCACTCCTTCAAAAGGATAATTACAAACCTCCTCATTTATTTTCAGGTTTTTTAAGGGAACCATTCCTTTTTTTGTGAAAAAAGGGTGATCATCTGTAGCAATAATTTTTGCACCACTCTCAGTTTCAACTTTAAAAACTTTCTTTGGTATTGATTTTAAGAAATATTTTATTTTTGTATTTTTTACACAAGAAGTAGGATTTACACATTTTATTGTTTCTTTGTTAAAATTTTTCTCAAAATCTGAAATTTTTTTTCTATATCCAAATTCAGTTAGAACTTCTGCATCTTTTGAAAGACAATTGATATCAAAACCAGTGCATCCGCTTGAAATCACGCCTTTCTCAAAATCAAAAGCTCCGACAGCGCCCATTGGCAAACCATAACCCCAATGAATATCTGGCATCCCCCAAACAAACTCAACAACTCCAGGCAAACAAGCAACATTTGTCAATTGTTTTATTGCTTCATCTTCAGCAGCTTCAATAATTCTATCAGTAGCAATTATTTTAGCATTTACTCTCATCTCTTTTCTCACACCTTTTGGAATTAAATACTCTACTTCAGAAACCTTCTTTAGTTTATCTTTCATAAAATCCTATATAAATACTTTAAATAATTAATTTATGGTGGTTAGTTATCCAGCTTGTACTGTGCTTGGGATCAGTGGACAACTTTGTACAATACTGTACGAACTGATTTTTCCATGGATTCTAACTTTTGCAATAATTTTTGGATTACTAATAAAAAGCGGAATATTCAAGACAGAAGATACTAAAACAAGCAGAGGAGTTCCAGGAATTATTTCTTTAGCAATTGCCTTCTTTTTAGTAGCATTCACTCCCTGGGGTTCTTCAATAGGCCAATTTTTTGTAGCAGCTTCAGGAACAACAATGCTTTTTTTAACAGCTGTTTTAGGGATTATGCTTGTAATAACCCTAATATCTCCAAAAACAGTATCAGAAGAATTTATGAAAAGTTGGAAGGCTCCAGTAACAATAATTGTAATTATATTTGTGGCATGGCTAATTATAGGAGGAGCATTTGGAGGAGGAATAAATTGGTTTTATACAGGAATGATGCAAGATCTAGTTGCCATAGTGATTATCTTAATAATGATTGGTGCAGTAATGTGGTTTGTAACTAGTGGAACCAAAGAAGAAGAAAAACAAAAACAGCAGCAATGATAATACTTTTTATTTTAGTTTTTTATGAAATTTTTATTAATTACAGAAAGTTTAGGCCATAATTTTGAGTCACAATTAATAGAGGAATTAAAGAAACAAGAGGTGAATCCCGAAATACTAGATTTATCTAAAATAAAAACATTTGTACCAAAAAAATATGACCTAATCTATGCCAGACTAATGCCTTATGAGAATTATGGATTAATAAGCTATTATCTCTCAAAGATTCTTGAAATAAAAGGAAGCAAGTTTGTAGATTCACCAGATAAAGTTTTTAATTATCAAAATAAATTACTGTGCTATGAATTGCTTAAGGACAAGATTCCTATTGTAGAAACAGAGTTGTTATTGCCAAATTCAAAAATAAAATTTGAAAATACAAAAGTTGTAAAACCTTTATTTGGATTAGCAGGTTATTGCGTTGATAAAATAAGCAAGAACTCACCAAAATTGCTTACCTTGTATTTTAAAAAGAAATCCACTTCTTATCTCACATATCCTTGCCTTATTCAGGATTTCATAGATTTTGAAAAATTAGTCAGAGTGATGATTTTAAACAAAAACCCAATATTTGCTTTGTCTACCGATAAGAAGAACTGGAAGTGTTGTATTTACAGAGAAGTTTATCAAATACCTCTTAACAATAAATTAAAAAAGTATTCAAAAATTGCAGCAAAGGAAATGGATTTAAATATTGGTGCTTTTGATTTCTTTTTTAAGGATGGAGAATATATCTTCAATGAATTCAATTATGTACCAGATCTTCCAAACATCAATAAAATACTTCATTACAATTTTCATAAAAAAGTTGCAAAGTTCTTTTTGAATTTAGCAAAATAAAAAAAATAAAAAATTATAATTCTTCTTGATCACTTTCTTTCTGCAATTTTTCCAATTCTTTTATCTTTTTCTCAACTTCGTCTTCAATTCCTAAATTCTTTGCAATGTCTTTGCACCTATTTCTGATTGTTACTTCTGTTACTCCTATTGCTTCTGCAATTTTTCTTTGAGATATAAATTCCCCATTCATTATTGCTGCAATATACAATGTTGCGGCTGCAAGACCAATCGGTCCTTTTCCAGAAACTTCCTCTTCACTTTTTATTTTTTTCAAATAACGCTTTGCCAATACTTGAGTTCTATCACTTAAATTAAGAATTGTTGCACACCTGGGAACATAATCTATTGCTTTTGCCGGTATAACTCTTAAATTGAGTTTTCTTGCAACATATCTGTAAGTTCTTCCCAAATCTCTTTTATCAACCCCTGAAACTTCGCAAATTTCTGACATCAATCTCGGAGACCCGTACTCTCTGGATAAAGCATAAACCAATGCACCGATAACTGCTTCAATACTCCTTCCCTTTACCAAACCTTCCTCCAAAGCCTTTTCATACATTGTTCCTATTTCCTCTTGCAAATTCTTTGGAAGATTTAAGGCAGAGGCAATTCTTTCCAATTCAGATAAAGCATATCCGTAATTTCTGTCCTTGCTGCTTATAAGTCTTTTCTGCCAGTTTTTTATTCTGAAATATTGACCTCTCTTTCCAGCAGAAACTTTAAATAACTCGGCTTTACTTTTTCCTATTTCTGTCCCAACTCCTCTATCATGCCTCATCCTTGTTAAAGGTGCTCCTGTTCTTGCAGTCTTCTCCAATTCTTCTGTATCAAAAGCCCTCCAGTCTTGCTGTGTATCAATCATGTTTTCATTCAAAATTAATCCGCATTTTGAACAGATATGCTCACCTCTCACTGTGTCAACCAATATTTCTGTTGATCCGCACTCCGGACATCTCAACTTAGAGTCCCTTTTTATTTTCAACATTTTCTATCACCTTTTAGTTAAAAAAGAGCATTAAAAATATATGTTTTTAAAGTATTTATTGTTTTCGGTTACGGAATATATATTTTTAAGAATATAGAATTCACTTTTTCTGATAAAAATACCATTCTAAAATTATGCCATTAAAATTCCCTTATCCTAAAAAGAGAGAAAACCAAGAGATAATGATTCAAAAAGTTGAGGATTGCATAAAAAACAATAAAAATTTGTTAATCCATGCCCCGACGGGGATTGGAAAAACTGCAGGAGTCCTTTATCCAGCAACAAAAATTGCATCAAAACTTGGATTAAATGTTTTCTTTTTAACCCCAAGACATTCCCAGCATTTAATTGCTCTTGAAACATTAAAAAAAATGGGAGAAAAAAGAGGGGTTGATATTATTGGAAAAAAATGGCTCTGCAATTACTTTTATGATGATTTAGGACCAGCAGACTTTCAGGAACTTTGCGATTATCTAAAGAAAAAAGAGAAATGCGAATTCTATAACAGAGTTTTTGAAAAAGGAGAGATCACAAAAGAGGCAAAAATAAAAATAAAAGAAATCAGCAATGAAATTTTAAGTTCAGAAGAAATTAAAAAAAGATGTAAAGAATTTTGTCCTTATGAAATTTCATGCCAGGTAGCGAAGAGAAGCACCGTAATTGTTGCAGATTATTTTCATATTTTTAATCCATTTGTTTCTAAAACTTTCCTTGCAAAAATAAACAAGAATCTTGAGGACTCTATAATTATTGTTGATGAGGCGCACCAACTTCCTAACAGAGCAAGAGATTTGATTTCATCAAAACTTACAACTTTTGTTTTAAACAATGCAATAAAGGAAGCAAAAGAAATGAACCATATTGTTTATCAAGACATTGATAGTTTTAGAATTAGAATAGAAGAACTTGCAAGAGAAAGATTAAAAAATAATGATGAAGCTTATGTTGAAAAGGAAGAAATTATCTCTATTTTAGATTCTCTTAGCAAAGAATTTTTAGATGAATTGCAAGAGGTTTCAGATTTGGTTAAAGAAGAAGGAAAGGAAAAGAGTTATTGTTCAGGTTTATTAAGATTTGTTGAAAACTGGATAAACAGCGATGAATATTTTGCCAGGATTATTAGAAAAAGAAAAACAAACTATGGAGAGCAGATTGAATTAAAATTAAGCGCTCTTCTACCTTCATCAATAACATCAAATATAATAAACGAAAGTTATTCAACAATATTGATGTCCGCAACTTTACAACCTCTGGAAATGTATGCTGATTTGTTAGGAGTTAAAAATTATGAAACAATTTCCTTTAAATCAATCTTTCCACCAGAAAACAGGTTGAATTTAGTTGCACCAATTGCAACAACAAAGTTTTCAAAGAGAGGAGAAGTTCAATACAAGAATTATGCTGAAATCATAACAAAAATATTCAATGCTGTTAATGGAAACACTGCAGTTTTCTTTCCTTCTTACTCTTTCTTACAGCAGGTTAAAAATTTTTTTAAAAATGACATGAACCTTTTTGTTGAAACTCAGGAACTAACAAAAGAGCAAAAAAACAATTTGCTGAACAGATTTATAAGTTCTGAAAAAGGATTATTGTTAGGGGTTCAATCAGGTTCTTTTGACCAAGGAATTAATTATCCAAATAATTCATTGAAATGCATAATTATTGCAGGAGTTGCCTTAGCAACTCCAGATTTGGAAACAAAAAGTCTAATCTTATGCTATAACAAAACTTATGGAAAAGGAATTGAATACGGATATTTTTATCCTGCTATTCAAAAAGCAATTCAGGCAAGCGGTAGAGCAATAAGGTCAGAGAACGATAGGGCTGTTATTGTCTATTTAGATGAAAGATTCTTGTGGAAAAATTATAGGCCTGTTCTTAGTGGAGAGAATTTTAAAGTTAGCAGAGAGCCTTGGAAAGAAATTGAAAAGTGGAACTTAAGAGAAAAATAATTTTATTGACATTAAAATTATAACAGTGTAATAATTCACAAACCAACTCTTTTTTATTAAATTATAACACCGTAATAATCTTTAATGGATAACCCACAAGCAATGTTCTAATTCTTATAAAACAAATACATAATTATCAATTTTGATAATTTTAAATATATAAATTAAGAATATTATGAAAACAATAGAACTAATAAAGAAACTAGATGTTTTATCCCAAGTTTGACACTTTTAAACCCATCTCTCTAAACCCTAATAAAACTCAACAAAACCCTTGTTTAAACCCAGATTTTTTTATAGGCAAAATTTTCGTCCTTACATTTTTAAGAATTTGGAGATTTAAGGGGGTTTTAGACTCAAAGTGTCAAAGTTGAGTTTGAATTCTGCTTCTCCGAATAGATATCTACTAAAAATCTGGGAATTCTTTCTTTATCTAAAATTAAAACACCTTTAGGATATTTTCTATGCGGTTTACCTGCTTTCACTTCTATCTTTAAATTCTTAGCAATACAATCAATCTCAAACTTATTCTTAAAGTAGTAAATCTCTCCAAATTTTCTAAATAAATGCTCCTGAACTATATTTTCATATAAAAAATCCTCCCTTAAAGAACAACCGTACACATTACAAAATGCTTTTACTAGATACGGATCTCTAAAACATATTTTTTTATCTTTTCTAAACTCTATTTCTTTTCCATATTTCCAGTAAATTATTTTTAAAATAAACAAATCTTCCATAGTTTGCATATAATCTCTTACAGTATTGTGAGAAATTCCTAAATTAGAGGAGATAATATTATAAGAAAAAGAAGAAGGTAATTTTTCTATAATTTTCAGAATTATTTTTCTAAATAACTCTACATCTTTACCAACATTAAAAATTTCTCTTTCTATGCTTTTTACCAATTCTTCTTCAAATTCAACTTTATTTATACTCTTTGGAAAACCACCCGTACTTAAATATTTTTTGAATAATCCTCTAATTTGAAATTCATTACTTTTCTTTATATCTGTATTATGAACTTTTAAATATTCAAAAAAAGAAAGAGGTAAAACAGTGATATTTTTTCCTCTACCTCTTCTGCCAGGAAAAGATTCAGAATACTTTTTTGTTCTTATGCTTGAAGAACCTGAAATTACTAATATATCTTTATCAAAAATTCCCACATCTATAAATCCCTTTATTGGCTTCCACCAATATTCTAAAGATGTAATTTCATCCAAAAAGATAAAAGAAGTTTTTATTTTCTCGGATTCTTTTATCTTTAAATAATTTTCAATCAAATTAATTAAATCTTTTATATCGGAAAGAAAGTCACAATTAAAATAGAATATGCTGTAAGGATTGTTTACCTTTTTTAGCAGATTTTTAATTAATAATTTGATGCCTGTTGTTTTACCAACTTGTCTTGGACCAATAATAAAATTCAGAGAAAAAGGTTTTAAGGAGATTTCATCAATCCATGAAGGAATCCATTTTATATCCATTGAATTAAAATCTCTAATATTTTTGTCTTTACTTTCCCAATTTTTGTATTCCCACCAAGGATTATGTTTAAAAAAAAGATATTCCATAATATACTGACAATTATTTAAATATATTTTGTCAATAAACTGACAACTTACTTATATTTACTCTCTACTAAAAAAATAATGAAAGTAAACTTCTATATTACAAGTTATAAGTGGACTAATGTTGGATTGAAATTTTTCGTAGTGGCAATAAATATTGTTTAAGACCAATATGAAAATTCATGAAATAATTGCATAAAAATTCTTGCCTACTTATATAATTATGTGCGAATTATTTTTTGTTTGGGGGATGATGGAATTAGAGTATCGGTGTCAAGTTAGAGAAAATATTGAAGAAGAATTAAAAGAGAAAGGCTGGAGCGAAGAAGAGATTAAAAATTATCTATTTTAAATAAGATTATGAGAAGTGAAGAAGAAATTAGAAAATTTATAGAATATGCAAGGGAAGAGCGAGAGAAAGCCCAGAATAAATTAGATATGCGAGCTAGTGTATATTATAAGGGAGTTATGGATGCTTTGGGTTGGGTTTTGGGAGAAAAAGATATTGAATCTGGTCTTTATAAAAAGAAAATTTAAATGCAGGTAACTTTGAGAAATTCATATTCCAATCTACTAAAATAATCAAATTTGATTATTATAAATAAACAAAATATTAATTATGAACAAAATTCAATTAATAGATAAATTGAAAATTTATCCATTATTCACCTTTAATGACTTTATAAGAATTACAAAAAAAAGAAGAGAATATGCAAGGACATTACTTTATAGATTAAGAAAAGAGAATATAATTTATAAAATAGAAAAAGGCAAGTATACTTTACATGAAGACCCTTTAATATTTGCTTCTTATATTCAATTACCTTCTTACATAAGTTTTTGGACTGCTTTAAGATTTTATAATTTTACTGAGCAATTGCCAAATGAAATAACAATAGCTACAAAGAAAGCAAGAGATGAGATAAATTTTCTGGGAAATAAAATAAAATTTATAAAAATGAAGACTTTTTTTGGTTATAGAAAAGAAAGATATGGAGAATTTTATATTTTTATTGCTGATAAGGAAAAGGCAATAATAGATAGTTTACTAATAAAAAATGTTCCTCTGGATGAGATTATAAAAGCTATAAAGAGCAGGATAATAGATAACAATAAACTTATAAAATATGCTATAAAAACAAAAAATAAAGCATTAATAAAGAGATTGGGGTTCTTACTTGAGAGAGAAGGTTATAAATGCGAAGTACTAAAAAAATATATAGATTATAACTATATTTTACTGGATCCAATGTTTAAAGAAAAAGGAGAGAAAAATAATGAGTGGAAAATTATTGTGAATAGGTCAATATGATAAGTGAAGAAGAATTAAGAAAAATAGCAAGAATAAAAGGATTGAGATTGGGTTATACTGAAAAAGATTATTTGATTGATTTATGCTTACTGTCCATATCAAGAAGGACTGGAGATGAACTTGTATTTAAGGGAGGAACTTGTTTATATAAATTTTACAAATTAGACAGATTTAGCGAAGATATAGATTTTACACTTAGAAAAAAATTGGATATAAATAATTTGATTAAAAAAATAATTTCTGATTTAGAACTTTTTGGTGTGGATGCAAAAATATTAAGCAAGAAAAAATTTTTTAACAGTTATTCTGTTATTATAAGAACTAAAGGACCTTTATATAAAGGGACGAATCAAACATTATCTCAAATAAGAATGGATATAAATACAAAATCTTCAATAAATTTAGAACCATTAATTGCTGAGTATATTTCCATTTATTCAGAGATACCAAAAATATCCCTTTTAATAATGAATGAAAAAGAAATTTTAGCAGAGAAGGTAAGAGCAATTCTAACAAGAGACAAAGCGAGGGATGTTTATGATTTGTGGTTTCTTCTAAGAAAAGGTGTTGAATTTGATTTGAACTTAATTAAAGAAAAACTAAAATATTATAACGAAGAATGGAATAAAACAAAATTCTTGAAAAAACTTCTTGAAAAAGAGAAAATCTGGGAAATTGAGTTAAAACAATTGGTAAGAGAAGTCCCTAAATTTGAAGAAGTTCTGAATGTTATAAAGAAAGCCCTAAAAGAAAAGAATCAAAAATAGTTTAATGTTAGAGAAGTTATATTTGTTGGTTTAGAATTCAAATGGAAAGAAAAATTGGAAGAAAAGAGAACTGAAAAAGATAAAGTGTGTGGAATTAAGACGTATAGAGGAAAAAGTGACTATGCTTCAAGAGTTGGGGATTGAGATACCGACAAAGTTTCTTCAATAAAGGGATTGAAAAAAGCTTAAAATGTTGATACATAAATTTTGTAGAGTCCAAAATTTTTAACTTTCAGGCGGATTTGTAAGGGGGGTGTCAAACTTGAGTTTTAAACAAATGCTTTTTATAGATATATTTATGACAAAAATATTACAATTAAAAATCAGACTGAATGGTATAAGACCACCAATATGGAGAAGATTTTTGGTAGAAGATTCCATCACTTTTGAAGAGCTTCATGAAATTATTCAGAATGTAATGGGTTGGGAGAATTATCATATGTATGAGTTTAAACTATATGGTTTGAGAATAAGCGAACCGGACGAGGAGTTAGGGTTTGAAGTAGTAAATTCTAAAGAGGTTAAACTTTCAGAATTTTTAAAAGCAGAAAAACAAATGTTTTATTATATATATGATTTCGGTGACAGATGGGAACACACAATCACAGTTGAAAAAATCCTTGAAAAAGACAATTCAAAAAAATATCCGGTCTGCATTGCTGGAAAAAGGGCTTGCCCTCCAGAAGACTGCGGAGGAGTTTATGGTTATGAAGAATTTTTAGAAGCTATAAAAGACCCTAAACATGAAGAGCATGAAAGTATGCTAGAGTGGATTGGCGGAGAGTTTGACCCCGAGGAATTTAATTTAGAAGAAGTTAATAAATTACTTTTGTGGATGGTGAGAATATGAAATTGTCAAAGGAGGAGGTAAACTTATTTTACAAATTAAATGATTCTCTTCTGTTTTATACAAACCAGAAATACCCTGTTATAAAAGGATTTAACTCTCCTGTTTTAAAAGATAAGGGATACCCTCCAGAAAAAATAGCAGAACTCAACAAAAAACTTTATGATCATCCTGAATTAATTGATTCTTTTATTGCTGAGAACCCGTTTAAATTTAATCAGGAAGAACTTAATGTACTCAAGGGCTGGAGAAAATTTATAAAAGGCGAATTTTTTATAATGTCTCACTTAAAAGAATATTCAGTATTCTTTGAGGCCTACAAAGATGAGCCAAAAGTTTACGGTGTTGTTGGACTTTGTGATGAAATTGAAAATGTTGTAGGCAATGATTTGCCTGTGCTTGTAAAAACTGTTTTGTTACCTTTCAAGGGAAAAATAGTTTACTGTGGGGTCTTTAATTTTTATAATGTTTGTTTTGGGTGGAATATTTTAAGAGAGATTAAAAGAGATTATCAGGAAGCAAAAGTTAAATATGGGATTATTCTCTCTTTAGATTCGCCAATAATAGAAAAAGGAAAAGAAGAGTTGCTAAAATATTATCTCAGGAATGAAAACAACAGGATAGAATATGCTGATGAAATAAATCAGATTTTAAGAGACAACCCTTCATTGCTTAAAATCTACTATCAGGAAATTGGCAAGTCAAACACAAGGAGAATAAGCAAAAAACTTTCCAAGTTAGGGGTTGCATCAAAACTATATCTTGCAATTTTTGAAGATGTTGTCATTGCTTCAGGAAAAACAAAGGAAGAAGTAAAAAAACAAATAGAAAACATTCTTCCAGAAGAAAAAAGGGATTTTATTTATTTATTTAAATATAAAGGTCCAAAATAGATACATTATATTTTTATTAAATTTAAATTAATAACATTATGTCGGTTCGATATAAAATGGAAAAATTTGTTCCAACAGGATTTTTAGAATCCTTTATCCTTTCAATTTTAAAAGAAGAGCCAATACACGGATATAAATTGGTGGAAAAAATAAAGGAAAAGACCGGTTTTTGGAAACCTTCTTCTGGCACGATTTATCCAACTTTGCATTCTTTATTGGAGAGAGGATTTATAAAAGAGATAAGAGAAGGCAGAAGAAAAAAATACAAATTGACGAGAAAAGGATTAAAAATTTCTAAAGAAGCAAAAATGATAGAGACAGAATTAAAAAATAAGCTTCTGGAAATTTTAAATAAAACAACAACCTCTATGGTATTTCCATGCCTTAGCGAAACTTTAAAACTTGTTTCCGAGATTCTGGATAAATCAGAAAAAGAGCAAAAAGCTATAAAGATAATAAATAATGCGAATCTTAAACTGAAAAAACTTGTTGATAAAATACAGATTCAGAATTATAAAAAGGATAATGAGAGAAAGAGGTGATCAAAATGAGAATAGTTTTAACTTCAGACCAGAGTTTAACATCTACCTTCAGAGAGATACCTTTACTTGATTTTTTACCGTGCGCACCTGTTGAAAATGTGCCAAAGTTTGTTTACAGAATTTTGGACACCCAGCTTCCGGAAGAAAATGGAAAACTAATCAAGGCTCCCTATGCAATAAGAAAGATAGAAGCCGCGCTTCTCAAAGACGGTTTTAAAAGAGAAGAGGTTGTTGTTGCCCATCCAAAAAAGATTGAGAAATTCATAGACGAGAAAACAACAATAGTTGGAGTAAATACAATGGATCCTTATGGTTTAGGGCCAGTAACTTTAATGTTCACAGAAGGAGGAAAGAAAACCTCTTATTCAAAATATCTCTTTACTTCTCTTATAAAAAGGCTGAGGGATTTTAGAAAGAGAAAGGGATATAAATTCAAGATTGTTGTCGGGAGCCAAGGAGCATGGCAATTAGAATTAAAACAAGATTTAACAGAAGAATTGGAAATAGACCATGTGATATCTGGAGAAGTTGAGCATGTCATAGGAAATATTTTCAGAAATATAGAAACAGGAGGGGAGGACAAGTTTATAAAGATCAATACCTGGCCGAAGGTTGAAGAAATACCAACAATTGTAAATCCTACTTACAAGGGAATGGTGGAAGTTATGAGAGGTTGCGGAAGAGGATGCAGATTTTGTTCCCCAAATTTAAGAATGGCGAGATTTAATCCAATAGAAAAAATACTGAAAGAAGTTGATATAAATCTAAGTGTTGGGCAAAGAAAAGCATGGTTGCACAGCGAGGATATATTTAATTACATGGTAGAAGATAGAAAAAATTTTTATCCAAATGAGGATGCAGTAATTGATTTATTTGAACATGTTTTGAATAAAGTTGATTTTGCAAATCCGACTCATGGAACTGCAGCTGGAGCTCTTGCTGCGCCAAGAATATTAAAAAGAGTTGCCGAATTAAATCATGCAAACTTGAATAAATGGATAGGCATCCAAGTTGGATTTGAAACAGCTTCTCCAGAATTAATAAAAAAGATTGCGAACAACAAGATGAAACCTTTTAGCGCAAGTGAATGGCCTTGGGTTTTGTTAAACGGAACCTATGCATTCAACAAATTTTACTGGTTTCCGGCATATACAACCATAGTTGGCCTGCCTCAGGAAACTGATGAGGATGAAATTGATACTGCAAGATTGATAATCACGATGGAGAAAAAATTACATGAAAAACTTGGTGAGAAAGCGCATTTCTCTGTTACTCCATTAAGTTTTGTTCCAATGGCCAGTTTGAAAAAGAACGAATTCTTTAATATTGAAGAGAATCTTACAAAAGGAAGGATTCTGCATATTTATCATGCCTGGAAGCATCTTGCATGGGAAGTAGATCATGGCTTAAAAAGAGTAACTAGAAAGAAGCCAAACTTTTTGATTTTTGCACCTATTGCAAAATTAGGTTCAAGATTAGTTGTGCGAAGTATAAGAAAATGGGCAATTAAAAAAGGAATTAATGTTGATAAACCTCTTGAACCAATGGATATAAAGATAGAAGAAATAAAGGTGGATTAGTTTTTGTTGAAGAAACAAAGAAAACTAATTCTTTGAATCTAGGTAGATTATAATAATTGAGTAGAAGTGAACTAATGAATCTTATTTGAGCTGTTTGATTATAGTTGTAAAGATTTACAAAAGGCAAAAATTAAGAAGAGGTCAATTCTCTTATCCTCTTCATTAAATTACTACCATCTCCTATCACTTTAATAATTTTGATATTGCTTAGCTGTCCACTGACGATTTCTACCTGAGATTTTTTTACTCCAAACCAATCAGCTAAGAAATCTATCAAGGCTTTATTTGCTTTTCCCTCCAATGGCTGAGCGGTTAGTTTTATCTTTAATGCATCGTGGTACAAACCAGCAAATTCATTCCTTGAAGATTTAGGCTGCACTTTCACCTTAAACCTAATCCCCTCCTTAGTTTTTTGCACTTCCATATTTCCTTCTTTTTCAATATAAATAATATTACCAATTTAATTTGGCAGTAACTTATATCTAACGGGGAGATGATGATTTTAACTATCTTCCATTTCATTTCTCCGAAAAGCCTTCAACTTCTTTTATCAGAAATCCGTTAATTGCAATTGGTGGGCTCGCTCAACTTCAAAGAATTCATTTACAGCATCTCTCCAATTTCTGGCTTATATAAATCAATATATGTGTAGAAGTCATTATCTTCGTTTTCGTAAAACACAACAAGTTCTGGTTTGTGTTCATCTGGATAATCCAAATCTTCGTCAAAACCAATAGCTATAATACCTTCCAAATTTTTGGTAACTGGTACGTTATTTAAAATTCCAAATTTACCTAACCTAAAGTAAGGACTATAAACTGGTTTAAATCTTACAGGAAAAATATGTTCATGCCAGCGATATTCTTCTATCTCTCCAGCACCCAAAATTTCAAGAATCTTCTTCAGTGTCATAACAAAACCGCGAAAATATTTTGGATCATCTTCACCAGAAGGTCGTGGCCATCTTTCACAATAGTCTACCCATTCTTTTAATGTTGGTAATTTGCCAATTTCTATATCAAGTTGTTTTGCATATATTTCAAATTCATTTTTGTTTCCCATAAGTTCAGTAATATGATAAATTTATAATTTCATGCTTGCTCGCCAACAAAAACTTTTTATTTTCCATGGAATGTTGCATTGAAATTCAGGCCTTCTAAGAATTTAACACCAAACAAACAACTCGCCTTCGGCAATTGCTTTGTTAAACCAATCTATTATAAATAATTTCTTTATAATCTTATGAAAGTTCCATTTTTTAGAAAGAGATTGAAGGTAAGAGATGTGATGACAACAGATTTAGCAAAAGTGACACCAAACACAACTCTTCAACAGGCTGCAAAGAAAATGAAAGAATACAGAGTAGGAAATGTCCTTGTTGTTGAAGATGGGAAATTAGTCGGAATCGTTACAGAAATGGATATTGTAAGGAAAGCAGTTGCAAAAAACAAATCTCCAAAAACAAAAGTAAAAGAGATAATGGCAAATCCTGTAATATTTGTTTCTCCTGATGATGAAATAATGCATATTTCTGATAAAATGTTAATGAATAATATAACAAGGTTGCCTGTTGTTAATTTAGAAAAAAAAGAAGTTGTTGGAATTGTAACAATGAAAGATATTTTGAGAGTCCTTCCAAGTTTCTTGCTTGACAAAATAGAATGGTTAAGAGTCCATCCAGGAGGAGGGGCAAAAAGTTCAAAAAGAGTTAAAGGGGTTTGCGAAGTTTGCGGAAAATTCACAAATAATTTAAGATTTTCAAAAGGATTGTGGGTTTGCGAAGATTGCGAGTAAAAATTGTACATTAGAGGAATTAAATAAAGCATATAACACCGTAATAACAAAACCCTTATCTAAATTTAATGAGAAGTTTTATAATGAGCAATCAACAAAATCTGAAAGAACAAGTTTATGACTTTCTAAAGACAAAAGAAGAAGAGTTAGTTTTTGCTTCTACAAATGAAAAACCTTTAATTTTGGATTATTTTGATTTGGACAAGTTTAATCCAGACTTAGCGGAATACTTGTTGGAGAATCCAGAAGAAACTCTAGCTTTTTTTAGGGAAAAAATTCAGGATTTTGATTTGGAAAATAAAGTAGAAATAGAGTTTAAGAATTTGCCAAAAACGCAGAGTATAAGAATCAGAAATTTAAGAGTAGAACATATTAACAAGTTTATAAATGTGGAAGGGATTGTGAAGATTGCCTCTGAGATAAAACCAAGAATTTACGAGACAGTATATGAATGCCAAGAATGTGGAGAAAAATTTTCTTTAGAACAAAGAGGCCCAACAATTATAAAACCTTTTGTCTGCCCACTCTGTAAAAAAAGAGGTGGTTTTAAATTCCTTGAAAAAAAAATGTATGATTCAAGATGGATTGTTCTACAAGAGCCATTTGAAATTACATCAGGTGAAAAACCGGGGGAGGTAAAGGTTTTTTTAAAAAAAGAACTAACAACTCCAGAAATGCAAAGAAAAACAGACCCAGGAAGCAGAATTCTTGTTAATGGAATATTAAAAGAACTTCCAAGAAACATTAGAGGAAGAGAAGCAACGCAATCAGACATTTATATTGAGGCAAATTACATTGAGCTTGCTGAAAAAGAATTAGAGGAAATAGAAATCAGCAAGGAAGATGAAAAAGAAATTTTAGAATTAGCAAAAAGACCGGACATTTATGAAAAACTTGTGAATTCTCTTGCACCATCAATTTATGGAAACAGAGAAGTGAAAGAAGCAATATTATTGCAACTTTTTGGAGGAACTCCTGCAGAGATGCCAGATGGAACCAGGATAAGAGGAGATATACATATTCTTCTTGTAGGGGACCCTGCCACAGCAAAATCACAATTACTTAAATTGGTTTCAAAATTAATCCCTCGTTCAAAATATGTTTCCGGAAAGGGGATAACTGGAGCAGGGTTAATCTCAACAGTTAGAAAGGACGAGTTCACAGGAGGTTGGGTTCTGGAAGCCGGAGCTCTTGTTCTTTGCAACAAAGGATTGCTTGCTATAGATGAATTTGAAAAAATGAATAAAGAAGATCAGGTAGCTATGCACGAAGCACTTGAACAGGGTTCAGTTTCAATAGCAAAGGCAAGCATTGTCGCTACTCTCCCAGCTCAAACTTCTGTTTTAGCAGGAGCAAATCCAAAACTCGGTAGATTTGATATTTATACACCAATTGCAGACCAGATAAATATACCACCAACATTATTATCAAGATTTGATTTAAAATTTGCTTTAAGAGATGTTCCGAATATAGAAGAGGACAGAAAACTTGTTGACCATGTTCTGTTGTCAAGAAAAGATTTAAAAACAACAGAGCCAGAGATAAAACATTCATTATTGAGAAAATACATTGCTTATTCAAAACAAAACATAAAACAAGTAAAATTGAGCGATGAAACCTTGGAAGAATTTAAGAAATTTTTTATAGAAACGAGAAGCAAGTATTCAGAAGAGGACAGGATTGTGCCAATAACATTCAGGCAATTTGAGGCATTAATAAGATTAGCTCAAGCCTCTGCAAAAATAAATTTAAGAGATACAACAATAAAACAGGATGCTAAGAGAGCAATAAGACTTATGCGGACAAGTCTTAAACAATTAGGTTTTGATGTTGAAACAGATAAATTGGATATAGACAGAATGGAAACTTCTGTTGCAGGAACGCAGAGATCAAAAATCAGAGTTTTATTGGATATTGTTGATAAATTAGAAAAAGAAATGAAAGAGGTGTCAGTAGAGGATGTCGGAGCTCAGGCAGAGGAAGAGGGAATTTCAGATTGGAGGGAACTAATTGAAAAATTGAAAAGGGAAGGCTTGCTTTATGAACCAAAGAGCGGGTATTTGAAAAAGGTTTAATTTTTTAAAGAGTCAAATAAAGAAAGAGGTTTTACCCTTGCCTTTTTCAATATTTCTTTTTTCTTCCAGACTTCTAAAGATTTTCCTGCCAACTCTTCAGAAAGCATTCCTGCCCCCTGCAAAGAACCTGTCTGTCATAGTCGTTTTTCTATGATTGATAGAGCGACTATACCAATATTTCTAATGTTTTCTCTATTCATTATCAATTTTACAACATCTTCTGCCATACTGAAAATTTAAATAATCAATTTATCAGTAAAATTTTATTCCCAATACCTATACCTATAGGTTGGTCTCCCTTTATGATCTATTCCTACTTCACAATGTCCAATTAATTCTGCTTCATAGGGATCTAATTTTTTTATTTCTCTCCTGCTTTTGAGATATGCAGCAATTTCACCACCCATCATATATATTGGTGCAGCAGCGAGAGGAATAGACAAAGCCACCTCTGGACGTCCTTGTAGAAATTCCGCTATCATAGCCCCTATAGTTGTAGTAAAACAAATTGTACCTATTTTATCCATAAATAAACTCCACAAAAAACTTTAAATACTTTTTGTTACTTAAAATAACAAAAAATTAAATCAAAGTTATTCTCCCCCAAATCTCACTACAATTGCTTTTTCCATTATTTTATCAAATATCTTCCATCCACCGAGATCACTGAGATATTCTTTAAATGCTAATGATAGAAATGTATCTTATGAAGTGCTAAGTATAATTACTCTAACCTATAATTATGATAATCACAATCTCTGGCCAGATAGGGGCAGGAAAATCAGTAATTGGAAAAGAATTAGCAAAAAAATTAAATTATAAATATATCTCGGCAGGAGAAATTTTCAAGAAATTAGCAAAAGAAAAGAAGATGGAATTAACAGAATTTTTAAAATATGCAGAGAAAAATTTAGAAATTGATAAAGAAATAGATGAAAAACAAAAACAAATAGAACAGAATTGCGTATTAGATTCAAGGATGGGTTTTTATTTTGCAAATCCGGAGTTAAAAATCTGGCTGAAGGCTCCTTTGAAAGTTAGAGTGAAAAGAGTTGCAAAAAGAGACAATTTGAATTTAAAAGATGTTGAAAAGAAAATAAGAGAAAGAGAAAAAGAAGAAAGAGAAAGATACAAGAGACTTTACTCTGTAGACATATACAAACTTGAAAATTATGATTTGATTATTGATACAGAGAAATTCAATGTTGAACAAATTGTGAAAATGGTTTGTTGTTTGATTAAAAATTAATCTCTCTTAGAAAATCTAATTTTGTAGATATCACAAACATTTCTAAACCTGCAACTTTTACACTTGTTGATTTTATTTGTTGGTTCAGCCTTTTTATTCTGATTTATGATTCTCAAAATTCTTTTTACAGATTCAAAAACAATATCCTTATGATTCTCAGAAAAAGTTTCTTTCCAGACAATCTTTTTACTATCTCTATTCCTGATGCAAGCAATCAATGGAAAATTTGTTTTAAATTGTTCTTCAAATGCCAAGCAATAACCAAAAACTTGTTTTTTATTTGCGAAGAATGGATAACTGTTTGGTTTGTCATCAATTATTACAATCTGATCAGGCATGAGATGTATCTCATCAATAAATCCATACAAATAATTGCCAGTAACAGGAATTTCTCTACCAACGAGAGTTATTTTTTCCTTTTGAGATTTTTTAATTGCATCCATTACACTTAACTTGAACTTTGCTTTCTTTTTATGTTCTTTCTCCAAAGCATTATGTATTTCTCTGCCTTTATTCATTTCTAAAGTCGGTTTAACCTTTATACCTTTTACATATTCCAAATATATTTGATACTCACAATAAGTTTGCGAATTCAACAAATGAATCGGTATTTTTTTCATGCTAATTCCAAAATCTTTTCAATAAAAGAATTAAGAATCTCGCAGATTTTATTAAAGAAATTTTCAAAATCAGAAAACAAAGAATTATTTTCTTCAATATGAATTTTGGGAATTTCAACTTTATAAGTAATTTCTTTTCCTTCTGTTGCCGGAATTTCAAAACTCATCATATTTAATTTTCTTGTGCAATTTCTTATTTCCTCTAAATTTAGTGAGTAGCAAGGTTTGAATTCTTTTTCAAAAATATCCAAAATTATTTTGTTTCTTTCATCTTTATTCTCAACACTTTTATTAATCTCTAATAATCTTTTATAGATTTTATGCAAACTTCCATTTTCAAACAAATATTCTCTAATAAACAATTCTGAATAACTATATCCAAATTCTCTTTTATATTCATCTCTATATTTTTTAGGATTCCAATCCAACATCCAGTTATCTCCTTTTTTATAATATTCAAATAAATCCTCTGGTTTTAATTTTGGTTTAAGGGAATATATTGTTGTTCCATTTCTCCATCTAATTTCTTCTCCAAAAATCTGCGGTTTTGTTTCATTCAATATTCTAAATATAACAGAAGTTACATAACATGCAACCCCTTCATCAAACCAAGAAATATTTGTTTTATCAAAATCTAAAACAAAAGAATTAAAACCATGAGTTGTCTCATGCAAAATTGTTGCTATTTTTTCCTTTTCACTCAAATTTTCTCTTACAAAAATTATCCCTCTACTAAAAGTCCCAGAACTAAAATTCTCTAATTCCTTATTATATTTTTCATCAGGTAAAACAACAACCGGAAACTTTACAGGAATTTTTAATCCAGTAATTCTTTCAGGAACAAAATAATATCTCTCAACCAAACTTAAATTAAAATTAGAATTTGTAAAATAATGTTCGCTCTCTTTTTTTCCACCATAGATTATTCTTAAATTACAACCTCCTTTTTTCTTTGCTTTTATCTCCTTACCATATTCTATCTGCGCCATAGGAACAAAAAAATAATGAACATTTTTTGCTGCAATTATTGTTGTCTCATTTTCAAAACCAAACAAATCCAAATCAGCAATTTTAAGTCCGTATTTTTCTTCAATTTTCTTTTTGAAAATTAAGTTTACAATTCTTGTATTTGCTTTCTTTTTGTTTGTTCTGAATACTAATTCCGATTTTGAAAAATTGTAATTTATTTTTGAAATTTCATCTTTTAGTTCTACAATCTCTGCATTTTCTGGCAACATTATTTTTAAATTCCAGTAATCTATTTTTTCATCTGATTTTAGAATCAAAGTTGAGTTTATTACAGCCCAGTCTCCTTCTAAAGAAATATTGTGAATTACTTCTGCATTTGCAGGAAAAACAAAAATTAGAAAAAATAACAAAATTAATTTTTTCATAATCTTTTAACTCTACAAAAAACATAATTTTATGAAAATTATAACAGTGTAATAATTTACAAACTACACCCCTTATTGATAAGAATTTTAAAAAATCAACAAATTAATTGTTTTACTTCCTCTTCAGAAGTTTTTTCTTCATCAGGACCGCACAAGTAATTTTTATCTTCTTTTCTACAGCAAAGAACATCATTCTCACTAACAGCATAATATTTATAATCAGGAACCAATTTCTGAAGAGGACAACATTTGTTCTTTGCAAAATTTGTTTTTATCTCTTCATAACTTTTATTGAGTTTTTTATATTTTTTCTTTTGTTCCTCCAAATTGTTTAAAGCAGTTATCAAATCTTTTTTACAACTTTTAAGTTCATCAGAGATTTTATTTTTCATTTTTGTGCAATTCTCTAAAGAAGATTTGTAATTTTCTTTTTCCAATTTACAATTGCTCAAGTTTGATGTTAATTTTGAAATGTTTTTCTCTAATTCAGAGATTTTAGTTGAAAGACTTGCTGTAGTATTATTACATTCTCCAAGATTTTTTTGGCAAGTTTTTAACTCAGCTTGAGACAAAGCCAATTCATTTTCTATGCTTGAGGAAGGCAGTACAAAATATCCTGCAATTGAACCAATTCCAACAAAAATCAAAATTATTGCAACAACAATTATTGAGAGAAGTCTCCTATCTTCTTTAATCTTCCTTACAAAATCAACAATTTTTTTACTCCATTTAATTTTAATCATAATATGTTTTTATTTTTTAACAAATACCTTAAAATGTTTAAAAATTTATTTCAATTTTTTTATTTTCTTTATAATGACAATATAAAAATTTAGTGTGTATGATTTAAAAACAAAGAATGGAATCTTTTTTCAATCAGAATTCCCTTCTGATTTTTTAGAATCTTCCTTTCTATAAAAAAGGCCTTGTTATAATAAATTTATGAGGATTTCAGAAGAAATATTTCAAAGAATGATTTGTATTATAAATAAAGATGAAAAATCAAATATTATGAGTACAAGTTTTGATCAAAAATATTCATCACTTTCAATTTCACCAAAAAGATATACTTTTCAGAATTTAAAAGAAGTCCCAGAATTTACTTTGAATTATAAGAGCAGAAATATTTTTATGGAACCAAAAGTTTTAGAATGATCTATTTAGGTCCGGCCGGGATACCAACAATTACAAAAGGAGATACACTACAAGGAATTAAAGATGTAAAAAAATTGGGATTGAATGCGATGGAACTTGAATTTGTCAGAGGCATTTATCTGAAAAAAGAAGAAGCGGTTGAAATTGGCAGGGTTGCAAAGGATTTGAGAGTTAAATTATCCATACACGCATCTTATTTTATAAACTTGTGCAATCCGGAAAAAGTTAAGGCGAGCGAAAAAAGAATTCTTGATTCATGCGAAATTGGGCATTATTTGGGGGCAAAATACATCGTTTTTCATCCGGGTTTTTATGGAAAATTATCCGCCGAACAAAATTATGAACTTGTAAAAAAAAGTTGCGTAGAATTGAGAAAAGAAATAGATAAAAACAAGTTTGATGTTGTTCTCGGTCTTGAAACAACCGGAAAAAAATCGCAATTTGGAACTCTTGACGAAATTCTGAAAATTTGCAAAGAAGTAAAAGGATGCGCTCCAATAATTGACTTCGCCCACATCTTTGCAAGGCAGGGAGGAAAAATTGATTATTCTGAAATTCTTGACAAAGTCAGAAAATTTAAAGAATTGCACACCCACTTTTCTGGAATTGAATTCACAGAAAAAGGAGAAAAAAAACACATTCCGATTTCCTCTAATCAACCGGACTTCAAGGAATTGGCAAAAGAATTGATTAACAGAGGTTTTGGAACAAAGAAGAGAGATATAAGAATTATCTCCGAGAGTCCTGTTTTGGAGCAAGATAGTTTGGAAATGAAGAAAATTTTAAACAAACTGACTAAATCTTAATTGATACATTTTACTACACCTCATACCATCTCTTTATCTCCCATTGAAATATTTTTTTATACTTTAAAATCTCTTCTAACAAACCTTTAATATTTTTTCCTTCTCTTTCCCTTTCATCCAAAATCAAAATACAAGTATTTCCCTCCACAAGACCACCATAAAGAGTTAAATTATGTGGAACTCCAATTTTATATTCATCTTTTCCAAAACCGAAAGATATTAGAAGTTTTTCCAAATACTCATCAAATTTTCCATCACAATAATGATTGTAACCCGTTGGTTTTTTAATAAAGATTTTCATAAATTACAGAGAACAAATAAATATAAGAAATTTCTAAACAATAGAGAATCAATAATCTTTTTCCAGAATTTCCCTGAGTTTTACCCTGATAAATTCAGACCTTGAAGAATAAAAAATCCAAAATTAAGCGAAATTTTGCAATTGTGATAAATAAAAGTTTTGAGTTAATTATAGAAAGTTTAGTCGAATTTCCGACCATTTTTACAAGAATTTAGTCGGTTTTTCGACCACAGAGAGACAGAGCAATGAGCTGATCTGGCTTCAATACAAGAGATTTTCTAAATCCTTTTAACTGCTCTTTACTCTTTCCTTTCCCTCCTATTTCAACAAAAATGTCTATAGGCTTTGAAATATAGTAATCTGGGGACTTTTTCCTTTCTTTTATGGTAAAAACCTTTGCTCCCTTTAAGGAAAAGAGAAAAACAACAAGTTCTTCCCTTATGGAGCCTATAGAAGGTTCTATTCCAATTTCACTACATATACTAACTCTTAAGTTAGGATGATAAAACAGCATTTTTGGAGAACCCCTTATAAGCTTCCCCCCCTTAGCATAGGGTTGGAGTATTCTTATAATTCTCATTTTTTCAAGAGCATCAAGAATTTCATAAACAGAAGATTTAGATATCTCTGTGAATGAGCAGATATTGTTTATGCTTAACTCTCCTGGCTCAGAAGAAGATAGAAACACAAGAATCTTGTTCATTGCAAAAACCTTTTCTTGCGACATTTTAAGCAATGAGATTGAATCCTCGTAAACAGATTTCTTTATAGAATAAAATATTGCTTTTTTCGCACTTGTTTCATCATAACTAATTGAAATTGGAAAACCTCCTGTTTCTATATATTCTCTGAAATATGCCTCTATTTTTGGTGAGTATTTAGCAATAAGTTCCATGCTTTTTTCCTCGCTTCTCCACTCATTCTTTGTTCTTATGGTTATTCCGTACTTTAATTTTAGAAATTCATCAAAACTCATTGGTTCAACTTCTATAACTTCTTCCCTTCTTTCAGGTATAAACGCAAGAGGGGCGCTCCCAGAGCAAATAATTACAACTTCAGGATATTCATCATAGACAGCTTTTACATCTCTCCTCCATTCCGGATATTTATGAATTTCATCTATAAGCAAAATTCTGCTTCCAGAGGAAATAATATCTTTCATCACAGAATATAGATTTTCTTTTGCTATTAGTGGATTATCGGCTGAAAGATAAAAAGCTTCATTTCTGTACTCATTGAAGATTTGCAAAAGCAAAGTTGTTTTTCCAGAACCTCTAAATCCTCTTATTAATTTTATCCTCGGCTCTTTTTTTAACCTTTTCTTAATCTCCTGAAAAACAAATCTTGGAGTAAAACTTTTTACATTCTCTCCCAATCTTATCGCTATCTTTCTCATCTCATTTACATTCACCATTATATTATTAGTTTTTATATAATTTTAGTCGAATTTCCGACCATTTTTACAAGAATTTAGTCGGTTTTTCGACCACAAAGAGACAAATCTATTAGCTTGTAAACACAATTTTAAAAAAAGGATAATTACACTCTATAAAAGAGGAAACAGAAAGAGAATTATTTTTCAGATGGGTTTTTGAATTTGCAGAATATAAAAATCTCTTAAAGATTTAAGTTTACCTGTTAACAAAAATTGACGAAAGGGTAAAAGAAACTGATGCGTTAATTCTTGCAAGTGCTATTGAAGATAAGGCGACTTTAGTAACATTGGATAATGAATTATTACACAATAAGAAAATAGAAGAACAATATAAATTAAAATAAGGCATACAAAAGAATTAATTTAGTGAAAATTAGTCTTTCCAATCTTTTAAATGTCTGAATATATCCCTTTTAGCAACTTCTCTCCATAATTTTTCCAGTTCAGGCTCCCTGAATTTTGGAAAATCCTCAAACTTGACTTTTTCTTCTATATATATACTTTGAAGTATTTATAAAATTCTTATTTCTTCTTACCACAACTCTTAAACCTTTCTCTAAAAACTCTGCTCCTATTAAGAAATCCATTTTTAAGCAAGATACAATTTTAATTACCAGTCTTTTTTAACATCTTTAAAGATATCTCTTTCTTGTGCCAACCTAAAAATTGCTTCTAATCTTGGCTCGTCAAAAATATGTTTTTTCATCCTTTTTTTATGTTGCATTTGTTCCATAGATAAGTGGTTTAAAGTGGTTAAAGCTATGTTGAATGTATTTTCTACTTTCTTTAATATCATTAATTTTTAACATTTCTAAAGTAAGCATTTTATCATATCCTTTATGGTCAAGAATACTTAAAAATTTTTTAATTGGTAAAGAACCCTTACCAAGAGATAAATGTTCATGGTGAATTTTCCAGTTTCTGTGCGAATCCATTAAGTGAATGTTCTCTACTTTATCAAAAATTTTATTAAAGAATTTAAATGGATGTATTTTGCATCTCTTTGTTACATAAGACATATAAGCATGACCCAAATCAAAAGTAATGCCCAAATTTTTATAATCTCTTTCAGTTAGAACTAAGAACTCTTCATAAGAATGCAATTCATTTTCTAATAGAATTTCTACTTTTTTCTCTTTTGCAAGTTTTTCCAAAAATTTGGCAAAATTTTCAATTCTTTCTAAATAGACTTTTTTCGGAACAAAAAGCCATCTATATGGTAAATGTATATCAAAAATTTTAAACCATTTTTTATATTTTAAAATCTGCATTTTGTAAAACTTGCACACAAACTCAAAATTCTCTTTATGCAATAAAGGTGTGTCAAGTAAAGATAAATGGCATATCTTACAGGATTTTGGTTTTTGGTTCAGAGTATTGTAGTAGTACATATGTTCAATCATAAATTCTATGTAATTAAATTTGTTCTTCTCTCTAAATTCTTCTAATTCATCCCAAGAATATAATTTGTTATTCACAAACTTTCCTTTCTTCTCATTCCAAATTTTTTCAGGCAAAGTAAAAAAACCTATTTCCATATAATACCCTTGAAATAATTATTATTTATACAATTTATCATCAAGCATTTTCACACATTTAGCAAGCTCAGGTTCAATTTCGGCGACATTATGAATTTTTGTTTTTTTGATTGGCAATTTGTATTTGTCTTTAAGATAGGTGAGCAAGGATTCTGTACTAGAACGTATAAGATGTCTTGGAAATGTTTTGATTTTTGAACACATTGCGTATTCAAGAATAAAGAAATAAGGTTCAATTTTTTCAGAAGGATAAACTTTTAATTCTTTAATTATTTCAAACCTACCATATAGAGTAATCATATTTTTCTTAATCTCTTTTTCAAAGGATTTTGGGTTGAATTTTTTAAATGAGACATAATCTGTAAAAAACAGAGAATGTACGGGAATTAATCCAGCACCTCCTTCTTCAAGACTAGATAAGTAATACATCATTTCTTGTATGACTTTTTTTGGACACCAAACGACATAATATCTTTCATGATGAGCTTTTAATAATTCATCAACTTTTTTATAAAGTTTAGCCATTTCTTTAATAGATTCTCCTATCTTTGCATCTTTAGAAGGAAAAATCAAGACATCAATATCATGTGAATATTTTTCTTTTACCGAACCCAAAATACCAACAAATCCAAACTTACTTACATCAACTTTAGAGAGAGCTTGTTTAAAATATTTTATAAAGATTTTCTTTGTTTTTTTGTCAATTCTATGGCGATATTCACCAAGGTGTTCCATAAATAAGTTAAACTGCTTATTTATAACATGGAAGATAAATCTGATATACTCTATTTAGCCAAAAAATATGGAACTCCAATTTTTCTTATAGACTTGAATAAAATTATAGAAAATTTACAGAGATTTAGAAATGCTTTCAAAAAAGAACAAAATATAATAATAGGATATTCGGTAAAAACAAATTATTATTCTGAAATATTGAAAAAATTATTTGAACAGAAGGTTTATCCAGAAGTAATATGTGATATTGATTATGAGTTTTCAAAAAGAAGCGGTGGTGATTTAAGCAAGGTTATATTTAATGGTCCTGCTAAAACAGAAGAAGAATTAGAAAAAGCTATTAAAAATAATGCTTTTTTAATCATAGTTGATTCAGAAACAGAATTGGATAAAATTGAAAAAATAGCCCTTAAACTTGATAAAAAGGTTGATATTGGTATAAGAATAAATCCAAAAATAGATTTTAAAAGCACTTTTATAGGGAATACAAAACTTGGAATAAAGAAAAAATATGCCAAAAAATTAATTGAAAACCTTAGGAACTATAAGCACATTAATCTAAAAGCATTACATGTTAATATTGGAACACAGATAATAGATATAAAGGCACATGCACAGGCATTACAATATCTTTTGAACTTTTCAAGAGAATTAAAAAATGATTTGAACATCAATATAAAATATATTGATTTGGGTGGTGGTTATGCTTCAGAGACAACTTTAAATGAAAACGGGTTGTCAATAACAGATTTCGCAAATGAGATTCACAAAATTATGAAACAAAACAATTCAAATCAGACATTAATTTTTGAACCAGGTCGTTATATTGTTGAAGATGCTTGTTATGTTATAAGCAAGGTGATTTCAATAAAAGAACAAAATGATAAATGGGTGTTGTTAGATATAAGTGCTAATTATCTTGTTCCACTAAATACAGCAAAATATAAAGTTGAACCAGTTGATAAATCTGTAAAAACCGAAGTATATAATTTTGGTGGGCGTATTAGTTATAGTGCAGATATTATTCAAAAAAGGGTTAAGTTCCCAAAATTAAAAGAAGGAGATATTGTTTTAGTAAGAAATACAGGAGCATATACTTGGTCATGGTCAGCAAATTATGGTGATTTATTACCGCCAATAATTATAAAAGAAAATAATAATTATAGATTAAGTAAAAAAAGACAAACCCTCAAGCAGGTTTACAGATCAAAATGTGTATAAAAGATTGTTTTTCTGAATCGTATGGAACATACACGAAAATTTTGGGAAATGCAAAATTGGAGAAACAACTTGCATAAATGCGGGATTCGGTTCTTATGTGAATGTTTGGTTGGAGTTGTCAGAAAATAAAATAAAAAAATTGAAATTTTATAAAAGAGAATGACTAATTTTTTCTGTTACTCAGCAGAATTAAAAGAAATTTAAATATCTTGTTATGGAGAGAATAGATAAATCTATGCGAGAGGATATTTTAAATTTCCCAAAACAGTTTAAAGTCGGACTGGAAGCTGCCAAGAATATTAAAATAAAAAAAAAGTTTGAAAATATTGTTGTTTCTGGGATGGGAGGAAGCGCATGGCCAACCGATATTTTAACTACTTGGCTTAATCTAAAAATCCCTGTATATATAAACAGAACTTACAATCTTCCACCTCAAACAAATAAAAAAACATTGTTAATTTTCTCTTCTTATTCTGGAAATACCGAAGAACCAATTTATTCTTATGAAGAGGCGATTGAAAGAAAGTTATTCTCAATAGCAATAACTTCTGGAGGAAAATTGAAGGAACTCTCCGAAAAAAACAAAACCCCTCTAATTCTCATTCCATCTGGTTTGCAGCCAAGAATGGCAACTGGTTACATTTTCTCTGCATTGGCAGGAATTCTATTTAAGATTGGTTTAATAAAGAAAAAACAAATTTTAGAAATATTGGGTTTGGAAAAAAAATTAAAACCAAAAAGTTTGGAAAATAAAGGAAAGAAGATAGCAAAAAGATTATTCAAGAAGATTCCGATTATTTACACTCCAGACAAATTTAAATCTCTTGGTTATATCTGGAAAATAAAATTCAATGAAAATTCAAAAGTTCCAGCTTTCACAAATTATTTTTCAGAACTTAATCATAATGAGATGAACGGATGGAAGAATCCTCTTTTTAACTTTTTCATTATAATTCTGCGTGATTTAGAAGATCATCCGAGAATGCTAAAGAGAATTGAAATTACTGCCAAATTACTAAAATCAAAAAAAATAGAAGTTTTGATAATAGATATACCTGAAGGAGATATTTTAACAAGAATTTTTAATACAATTCTTCTATCTGATTGGATTTCCTATTATTTAGCTTTAGAATACAAGATAGATCCAAACAAAGTAGAGATTATTGAAAAATTTAAAAAACTCATGGCAACAGCTTAGAAATATCTGCTGTAGCGACACAAACTACCGATATAATTTTTTATTTAATTATGACAAAAATCAGAGTAAGTGTAGAAGCAAAAAAATATTCAAAAAATCCAATATTAACACCTGTTTTAAAAGAGAAAAGTTTTGAAACCGCTTGTGTGTTCAATCCAGCGGCAATAGTAAAAGATAAAAAAGTATTTTTGCTTTATAGGGCGGAGGATTTATATTATAATAATTATATTTCCCGTATTGGTCTTGCCTGGAGTGAGGATGGTTTCAGATTTAAACGCTACAAAAATAATCCTGTTATAAATAAAGGAAAAAAACTTACAAAGACAGAAAAAAGAGGTAGTGAAGATCCAAGGATTATTAGAATAAATAACATGTTTTTCTTAACATATACTGCCATTCCAAAAGATGGGCCCGTAAGTCTTTGTGGTGCATTCTCAAAAGACCTTATTCACTGGAAGAAAACAGGAACTTTGATTTCCAAAAAGATGTCCGGTCCTGATACAAATGCGAAAGCAGGAGCAATAGTTCAAGATTACAAATACAAAGGAAAATATGTGATGTATTTTGGCGAAGGTGTAATTAAAATGGCTTTATCCAGAAATTTGAAAAACTGGGAAATAATAGAAAAACCTGTTCTAAAACCAAGAAAATGGTATTTTGATGATTCTTTAGTGGAAGGAGGTCCGCCTCCAATTGTAACAGAAAAAGGAATTTTAATGATTTATAATAGTCGTAAAACAAGGATAACTTATGAAGGAATTAGAAAGTGGCTTTCTTATTCTCCTGGATTTGCTATTTTTGATAAAAATAATCCTACAAAACTTCTTTTTAGGTCAGAAAAACCAATTTTGAAACCAACAGAATACTGGGAAAAATATGGGAAAGTAAATAATGTTATTTTCGCTACAGGTCTTGTATACTTTAAGAAGAAATGGCTTTTGTATTATGGAGGTGCAGATAAAAGTATAGGTGTTGCTGAAATAAAAATACAATAAATTCTTTAATACTCAGATAATTGTAAAAATTCATAGAAGCAGCAGTTCATTAGCTTCAAAATCGGATTCCCTTCAAATCTTATCAGTTTCATATAAATCTTCCTACAATTATTCCAGCAATAAAACAAAGAATAATAGAAATCAAAAAGAAAGGAATTGCTTTCTCATAATTGCAAGAAACAGGAGATAAATATTCTTTTGGCTCTATTTTCTCAGATGTAATCTCTTTATTTAATAGTTTATTCAGTCTTGAAAGTTTTTCTGCATAAGTATAATAGGTTAAAGAAGCATCTTTGTTATCTTTTTTTAAAGTTTCTGCATATTCAAAATAGCTTTGACCAATCACAGAGTTTGTTTTGTTTAGTGAAATTAGTGCCCTTTTTCTGTGCAACTCTATTAAATAATCTTTATCTTTTTGCAAAACTTCTGCTGATAATTCTGCATTTGCTTCACTCTTCAATCCAAGTATGATTGCTGAATAATAGTTTTTAGAATTATAATTGTCTTTTGCTTTATTTAGCAAATCATTAGCTTTATCCAAGAATTTATTTGATGTTGTGAATGAAATATAGGTCAAAATAGAAGAAACTTTTGAAATTACATCATTTGAAATTTCTTTTAAGTCTGCTTTTGTTTCTATATAAACTGGAAATTCTTCTGCATATTCCTTCCATAAGTTTGCTGTATATAATCTGGAATCTGCAAAGGAACCATAATAAATCCCTTGAATGTAATTTTCATTATAATAATTTTTCCAGCCAAGTTCAAGATTTTCACGGACTTCAGAGATTCTTTCTTCTATTATTGCATATAATTCTATGTTTGAAGTATTTACATCAAAAATTCTGCTTTCTATATTTCTTAAATAATTTTTAAGAAAATATTTCTTATTTTTGCTTTCTAACAAATCTATTAAATTTAATCCGTATCTATAAGAGATTAGATTTGAAAAGGCTAGAGAAGCAGCAGAATAATAATTTTCTTTATTATAATTTTCTCTTGCTTTATCTAGGGATAAACTGCAAAGTTTTGAAACTTGTTTTTCATAATCATAACTTATTTTTGAATTACTAAGTTTTTCCTCGCATTCTTTTTTTAGTTTATTTGATTGATTAAGCAAATCATCTGCCAACTTTTTCATAACCTTTTGATATTCTTCTGTTCTTTTAAATTCCACCTCTTTTACTTTGAGTTCATAATTTGTGAAATATTTAAATGCCTCCTGAACAGTTTTAACTTCTTTGACTGTTAAATTTAAATTCTCTTTTGCATATTTTATTATATCTAATTTTTTTGGAGCACTCTGCTGGATAACTAAAGGACCAATTTTTTCTTTTTTTGTTTCCTCAACACTAATAACAGATTGGCCATAAGGTATTAAAAAAGTATTTCCTTTTTTTGAAACAGCTTCTGCTTTTTCCATAATTCCAGACACTGGACCTATTGAACCATCTAAATTTATTGTTCCTGTTATTAGAACATTGTTATTTATTGTGGTATTGAGAAGAGAAGCTAAAGTTGCAATTGTCATAGCCGCTCCTCCGCTTGGTCCTCCAACAATCTGCGCTTCAGACCTTATTATATAAAAAAAATCATAATTTGAGCAGTCTAAATTCAAAATATCGCAAGCAACCTGTTTTGCCATTCTTGCAGAGGCTTGTGTGTCTATTTTCGTTAGGGGCCAGGTATCAACATAAACATGTCCCTCTCCTTCTTTTATATTTACTGTTAAAGTTGCAAGAGCACCTTCATATCCGTATTCCGTCTCCTGAACAGCAGGCAAATATATTGTTGTCTCTTTTAATGCTAAAATAGGGCTTAAACTGAATATAACAATAGATAGAATCAACAAAAATCTTAACTTCATAAAAATTAGAGAATAATTTAAAATAATAAGTTTTGATTAATTTTCACACTTGAAAACACTCCTTAAATAAATTTTTTACCTTTTCCTTACTTTTATTGTTAATTTTAATAACAACAATTCCTTCATTTGGTTGCCCATAGCACACAATTCCTTTTTCTAATTCAAGGACAGAAGGTAAAACAAGCAAATCTTCTTCTCCATCAATTTCCAAAAGACAGTTTTTATATTTTTTTGATTCTTTTATTTTTTCTACAGATTCAATAGAAATCTGCCCCGGCTTATTTTTTGCTTTCAATTTTTTTGAGAAATTTCTGTAATTAAATTCTATATTCTTTCTCTCAATTCTATAATCAACTATTGCCAATTTCGGTTTTAAACCAAGACCAAGAATTGTCTGCGTAGTTTTATCCCCAACAGTTATTATTTCTTTATTTTTTAATTCTCTAAGCAATTCCTTTTTAATCAGCTTTCCAATTGGTTTTCTCAATTTTTCTCTGCATTCCTTTTTTAGGGTTAAGTTCATTATTTTTAAAATATTAACTTGGTTTCTCAACAATGAAAATACCATCTTGAAATCTTCTTCTATCTCTTTTGCTAAGTTTTGTCAATTTTTCTAAATTAGCTGCTGTTTGTCCAACAAGTTCTTTATCTATTCCAGAAACAGTTATATCATCTTTTTTTATTTCTATTTTTACATTATTAGGAATTTTCATTTTTTTATTTTCTTTTTGTCCAAGGAAATTTGAGACAACAATTTCATCTCCTTTTTCTTCTATTGAGATTGGAAAGTGCGTGTATGTTAGTTTTAATTTATAACTATATCCAGAAGTAACTCCTTTAAACAAATTACGAATATGTGCTGTTATTGTTCCTAACAATGCTTTTCCCTTTTTGTTTTCAACCCCAACTTTTATTTCGTTACCTAATTTTTCAATTTTTAATATATTTGCTGTTCCTCTATTATAAAAATTTCTCTCTAACTCTCCTAATTTTCCTTTAACTCTTACTTTAAAGTTTTCTACCCAAACTTCAACACCCTCTGGAATTTTAATTATTTTTTCCATTAATTAAATTAAAGAAAATTTTTAAACAAGATTGTTTTTTAAAATTTCTCCAGGTTTTGTTGTTTTATTTGAACCTATTTTTCTTCCAGGATATATTAAAGTTCCAATCCCCGTTTTTACATTGTCTCCAATAATACTTCCAAATTTTCTTCTTCCTGTACTTATTAATTTTCCTTTTACCATTACCTTTATATCTTTTTCATCATGTCTTAAATTTGCGATAATAGTTCCTGCGCCAAGATTAGAATTGCTGCCTATTATTGAATCGCCAACATAATTTAAGTGAGGACAATTTGAATTTTCAAAGAGAATAGAATTCTTTATTTCACTTCCATTTCCAATATGACAATTGTCTCCTATTGCAGTGCTTCCTCTTATATAACAGTTCGGACCTATTTTGCAATTTTTTCCAATAATGACATTGCTTTCTATGTAACTGCCGCTTTTTATTACAGTTCCCTCCCCTATTTGCACATTTTCACCAATATAACAATTTTCAATTTTGCCTTTTATTTTTTTCTCAATATTCTTTAAAAGAAATTCATTAGCATCAAGTAAATCCCAAGGATAAGTCAAGGAGAACCAGTTTTCTGCAATTGCAAACTTCAGTCCTGAAATTTTCTTTACATAATCTGTTAACTCGTATTCTCCCCTACTGCTTTTTTCTATCTTGAAATCAAAAATACTTTTATTTAAAAAATAAAGCCCGGTATTTACAAGATTTCCCTTTGGGACCTCTGGTTTTTCTTCAATCTCAACAACTTCATTATTTTCAATCATTACAACACCAAAATTCTCCGGATTTTCGCTTTCTTTCAGCAATATGCAAGGCTCTTGCTTCAAAACTTTTTTTATATCCTCTTTGAAATACAAGTCATCTCCGTTCAACACCAGAAATTTATCTTTTAATAAATTTGATGCCGTTTTTAGAGCATCTCCAGTTCCTAACATCTCTTTTTGTTTAACATATTTTATTTCAATGTCTTTGAATTTATTTCCGAAAAAATTTTCAATTAATTCATTTTTGTATCCAGTAACAATAATAACCTCCTCTGCGATTTCTCTCAACTGTTCCAAGTTATGCTCCAAAATTGTTTTGTTAGCGACTTTTAACAAAGGTTTTGGTTTGGTCTCTGTTAAAGGCAACATTCTTGTTCCTTTTCCAGCTGCCAGTATCACCGCCTGCATATTATTTTGGAATTTTTTTTACAATTTCATTTACAAACTTTTTTAGTTTTTCAAATCCCTCTTCTGTTTTTGATTCGTATGCTATTGAAATTTTTGGCTCCGTATTGGAGGCTCTTAATAAAATCCAGGAATCATCAAAAATTATTTTGACACCATCGGAGCAATCAATTTTATAATTTTTTTCTTTGAACTCTGTTTTCAGATTTTCTATGAATTTAAATTTCTCTTCTTCTTTTGTCTTGACTCTTATAGAATCAAAATAATAACTGGGCAGTTCTTTGTAAACCTCTGACAATTTTATTTTTTTCTTATTCAAATATTCCAAAACTTTTAAAGTTGCAAATGAAGCATCATCTGCCCCGAAAAGTTCATTGAAAAAATAATGTCCGGATATCTCTCCGCCTATTGCTGCATTTTCCTCTAGAAGTTTTTTTTGAATAAAAACGTGCCCAACTCTGCACCCAATTGGAAATCCTTTATAATATTTAACCAGTTCGTCTATTGTGAGAGAACTTAAAGAATCGTGCACAACCTTTTCTTTTTTGTTTTCTAAATAACTTTTGATTAATACGCAAAAAAACTGATTCGGAGTGAGAACATTTCCTTTTTCATCCACACCAACAACTCTATCAGCATCTCCATCATAAGCAAATCCGCAATCTGCTTTTAATTCAACAACTTTTTCTTGCAGAGCTTTTAAATTATCCATTCTTGGTTCAGGGTCCCTGTTTGGAAAATTTCCATCCAGAGAACAAAATAATGGAAAATATTCTATTCCAAATCTGTTCAGAAGTTTTGGCAAAACAACAGAAGCAACACCGTTTCCGCAGTCAATAACCACCTTCATTTTCGCATCTTTAATATTTATCTTATCGGATATAAAATTAATATAATCTTGCAAAATGTTTTTTCTCAGGAGAATACCTTTGCCTTCTGTAAACTTTTCAGAACGAACATTTTCTTTAATTTCCTCCAAACCGTTTTCTAAACCAATTCCTATTCCTTCTTTGTTGTAAAACAAGAAACCTTGATATTCTTTTGGATTGTGGCTGGCAGTTATGCAAATTCCTCCATCAAAATTATAATACTTAATTGAGAATATTATCAAGGGAGTGGGAACAATTCCGATATCAATTACTTCTGCCCCGCTTTCAATCAAACCCTTGATTAAATTTTCTTTTAAAACTTCTCCTCCTATACGAGCATCCCTTCCAACAACTATTTTGCCTTTATTGAATGTTGCAAAACTTCTTCCAAGTTTGTATGCGAGTTCTTCATTTATTTGTCTCGGATAAATTCCTCTAATATCATAGGCCCGAAAAATGCTCTCGTCTATTTCCATAAATACTATCAAAGGTTTTCTTATATAACTTAAAAAGTTTAGAGCCTAAGTTTGACACTTTTGTAAACTCAAAAATTAATCAGGATTTTTGTATTAACAATAATGTCAACAAAATTATTATAAATTGAAACAATTAAGGCTTTCTTGTCAAAGACGAGTTTAAAATCTCTACACTATAAAATATTAATCACACACATTACAGAACAATTACAAATTAACAAAATTATTTAAAGTTTCTTATTTAATTAATGAAACTTGTAGAAAATCTTAAAGAAATGGGAATTACTGAAGAAGATAAAGAAGAATGTGGAGCAGAAATATATCACTTTAATTTTAAAGAGGCTGAATTAAAACTGGAAAAATACAAAGATAGATTTGAAGAAATAAACAAAATTGAAGACCAAAATACAAGAAAATCAGAACTCGAGAAATTACTTAAAGAATATTGTGAAGATTTGGATATAAAAAAATTGGCTGAAATTTATGCAATGAATTGTTCCAGAGAAGCTGTAGAAAGATTTGTGTATGAAAAATATCCTGATTATTCTGAAACTGAAAAAAGGAGAAAAATAGATGATATAGTAAAGGAAAAAGTTAAAAAAGTTGAAGATCTATCAGATTTGAGAAGCAATATTCTTGGTGAAATTAGAAAATATAAAAAGTATTCTTCATCATTAGAAGAATTTGAGGAAAAAATTGATGATGCGCTAAAAAATCCTTTTAGGCATGCACTTGGCAAAGCATACGAAAATGCTATGGAACTCACATCAAGAGAGTTAAAAGAGAGATTTACTATTTAATTTTTAGATTATAAATGTTGATATAAATTTTGTAGACCAAAATTTTTAACTTCCTAATGGATTTATAAGGTTTGTGTTAAACTTGAGCTAAAAAATTTCATTGTCATATACTTAATAAAAATAAACAACGATATTATGGTGCAAAAAGCTTGGATGTTGGGTTTTCTGGGATTTATGGGATTCCAAGGAATTTATGGAATTATTAATGGAGACTATCTACAAGCATTATGGATTGTCTGGTTTGTATGGTTTATTTATTTTATTCCAAAGAAGAAACAAACAAACTAACTCTGAAATTTTGCTTTGGATAATTTTTCAAATTCTTTCTTTGCCAATTTAGCAGCACCAATTGCAGGATTTTTTATTATTATTATCTTTGCATTTTTAAATCTCTTTTTAAGTTTAATTTCTAATTTGTTTAGTATATATTTGTTTTTGAAAACGCTTCCGACAAGACAGATTTTGAATTCTCCTTTTAACTTTACCTTTCTTGTTACAGTTATAATTCCGTTTTCAAGTTCATCAATAGAAGACAAAAGAATCTTTTTTGCAACTTTATCCTTCTTTTTTAAAGCAATCTCAGCCAAAGGAGCAAATTCGCCAACTTTTTGTTTTAAATTTTCTCCATAAATTAAATTTACCAAATCTCTTATATTTTTAATTCCAACTTTTTTTAAAACCATTTTTTCCAGAATTGTTTTTTCACCTCTACCATCTTTTGATCTGACAGATGCTCTTAAAACTTTTTGTCCAATATCAAAAGCACTCCCCTCATCGCTTAAAATATAATCTAAGCCTCCAGCTCTTGCTATTTTATTTTTATTCTTTGCAAAAAAGTTTGAACCTGTTCCTGCAATTATTGCTGCTCCATCTTCAATATTGGCAGTTGGCAATAAAACTTCTATATCATTTTTAACAATAAAATTAGATTTTAGAATTTTGTTTACTCTGCTTTTTTCTATAATATTTATAACTCTTTTTTTGTCAGTCTCGGTATCTATGCCTGCAAGGGAAAGACAGGAAAATAAAATTTTCCCTTTCTTTTTTGCTTTAATAATTAGTTCATTCAAATTTTGAATAAATTTTTCTCTATCCAAATTTCTGTAATTTAAACTTTTACCACTTGTTTCAAAAATCTTTTTTCCTTTTAAATCAATTAAAACCAAAGTGCTTTTTGTTGCTCCTCCATCAATTCCCAAAAACATTTTTTATGCAAAAAAATTCTTTAAGTTAAAATAAGTTTTTTTGTAAATTTTTCCAGATTCTAATTTTTTAATATCTCTGTGATATATGTCATCTTTCAGTTTTCTTTTATTTTTCTTTTCCCATTCTTCTGTCTTTATGCTGAACTCTTCTTGTACTTTATCCCTGTAAAATTCTGGCAGAACATTGAAAGTGCAGAAGGGAATTATTTTTTTGTTTGGCATTAGATAATGAATTACACATCTTTCAACTCTTTCAACATCGTAATTATACAAATCCTGAAAATGCATCATTCCAATAAACAAACTTCTGTGATGGATTTCTCCCAAAGCTTTATAATTGTGTTTTATTAGAGCATTAAAAAGCAATTTATAGAAATTCAGATTTTTTGGTTCTTTCTTTTTGTCAATGAACTTTTTCAGATTAAAGAGAATTTTTAAGGCAACAATGTATTTATTTTTTTTATTTTCAATCTCTTCTGCTTTTTTGTCTAAATATTCAAGAAAGCCTTCAACATCAACAAATCTTGTTATTGGAATCACTTTATCCCCATCAAGGAATAAATAAGTCGCTGCTCCGCATGCAAAATGGCAACTTAGAGAATATTGCGGTTTCCCTGTTATCGCTTCAACAAATCTTGTTATTGGTCTAACAACAGGAACTGGATAGAAATCTTCTTTTGATATTATTCCTTTTGTTTGTTCTTCTAAATTTTTAATCACTCCTGGGATTGTAATTCTCTGTTTTTCTCTTTCATCTCTAGGCATCCTGCCAACCAAGGAAACAGGTTGAAAATTTACTCCTCTTACAATATCTAAATTGTTTAGGGCAAAGTTTACAATTGAACCCAATTCAAGGTCATTTATTCCTCTAATCACTGTTGGAACTAAAACACATCCAAGATTTGCTTTTCTTAGATTATTGAAAATATAAGGAACTTCCCAGTGGTTTTTTGGATTTGCTCTCTTTGACACACCATCAAAACTTAAGTATATGGTATTAACTCCAGCTTTTTTCACTTCCTTTGCAAATTTTAGGTCTTTATATAACCTATAAGTTCCTTGAGTATTCAATTGAACATGGTCATAACCTTCTTCTTTGCAGATTTTTATAATTTCTATTAAATCAGGTCTTAATTCAGGATTCCCTCCAGTTAACTGGATTGCTGTTGGCGGGACTGGTTTTTCTTCTCTTCCAACCCTCAGCATTTCCCTGATTTGTTTCAAACTTGGTTCATAAACATTTCCTCCTTCTTTGGCAAAATAAAAACAATACCAACACCGGAGGTCACATCTATTGGTAACACTAATATTCGCTAAACAAGTATGGGATTTATGATTACTACACAAACCGCAATCAAAAGGGCAATTTCCAGTGCTTTTAGTATTCGGATTTGAAACACCCCTTCCATTATAACCGAATTTTCTGAATTTCTCATACATCTCAAAATCTTCAAAATAAACTTCTTTGAATTTTCCGTGTTTTGGGCAGGTTTTCTCGATCCATACTTTTCCTCCTTTCTCAAATACTCTCGCAGGAATCTTTTTAGCACATACTGGACATAAAGAACTTGTCTTCTTCGGCAATTTTTGCTTATACATTATTTTATATCTTTTAAAAATATATAAATGGAGAAAGTTTATGAAATTTTTGGAAATTTGGTCTCTACTTTAGGTTATTCAAGAGTCCATGCTTCAATTCTTGCAAGTTTGTTCATTCACAAAAAATTATCTTTGAAAGAACTCGCAGAGAAGACAAAGTACTCTTTGCCATCAATCTCGCTCTCATTAGATTTGCTGGAACTTCTCGGACTTGTTAGAAGATTTAGAAAGGATAAAAGCAAGGAGGTTTATGTTGAATTAGAAGGAGATTTATTGTTGGCTCTGAAAAAGGTTGTTTTGATGAAAATTAATAGAGGAATTAAAATTGCAATTGAAGAATTGAAATCAGAAAATGGCAAGGATGCAAAGAAGATTGAAAGTGAAATTTTGAGATTGAAGAAATATGTTGATGCACTGAATAAAGTTAAAATTCCTGAATAGTTGTTCATTATAGTGTAATACTCTAAAAATTGAAAATTTCCTCTAAAATATTATGAAAGTTGTTGCTGTTATTCCTGCTTATAATGAAGAAAAAACAATTTCTGAGGTTATTAAGAGAACAAAGAAATTTGTTGATGAAGTTATTATAATAGATGATGGATCAAAAGACAAAACTTTTGAACTTGCTAAAAAACAAGGGGCTATTGTTTTAAGAAATAAGAAAAACAAAGGTGTTGGATTTTCAAGAAGAAAGGGATTAAAAAAAGCTGTTTCTCTTGGTGCAGATGTTATCATAACACTTGATGCTGATTTACAGCATTTACCAGAAGATATTCCAAAATTTGTAGAAAAGATAAAAGAAGGATACGATTTTGTTCTTGGAGAAAGAGATATAAAAAACTATCCACTAATTAAAAAATTTGGAAATTTCTGGCTTAATTTTTTGACAAATTTAATTTGCGGAACAAAGATGAAAGATACTGAAAGCGGATATAAGGGTTTTTCAAAAAAGGCTGTAAAGAAAATAAATTTAAGTGCAGATAAATATGCAATAGAAAGCGAGATTATCTATGAAATATCAAAACACAATTTAAGTCATACTTCAATAAAAATAAATTCTCCAACTTATATAAAAGGAGTTACAGTTAAAAATGGAATAGAGAATTTCATTTATTTGCTAAAAAGAAAAATATTAGATTTATAGTTTTTTATCTCAGACAGGTCTTTAACAGATTGTAGAACTTTCTCATGCTATATTCCTAAAAGAAGATTTTTGCCAATAGAAAATATAATTGAACTTATTTTATGCAAAGATATTATAAATTGTTTGCTTCTATAGGAATTATTATTTTTATTTATCTTCTTTTAAATATTGATTTAAAGATTCTTTTGACTTGTTTTAAAAAAGTTAATATTTTTTATTTTTTTATCTCTCTTCTGTTTATTATTCCAACAATTTTTGTAAAGTCTGTAAAATGGCTCTTGATTGTTGAAAAAGAAGATAGAATTTCTTTAGGGAGAGCAATTGTTGCCTGGATTGCTGGTTTTGGCGCTGGCTTGATAACTCCTGGGCGAGTTGGAGATTTTCTTAGGGCAAAATTTTTAAAATCAAAAATTGGAAAGGGTTTGTTAACTGTTTTTATTGATAGAGTTAATGATGTTTTTGTTCTTTTTCTTTTTGGAATCTTTGGAGTATTCACTTTGTTCTCTAATTTTTTTAATTTAGGTTATTTATTTATTCTGTTCTTTGTTTTGTTCCTTATTGGAATTTTTGTTTTGAAAACTGAAAAATTAATAAGAAAGATTGGAAAACCTATTTACAGATTTTTTATTCCGAAAAAATTTAAAGAAAAAATTGGAGAGAATTTCAATATTTTTT
>QMZV01000001.1 GCA_003663355.1 Candidatus Aenigmatarchaeota archaeon | reverse complement strand
TTACTAAACAATTCTTTTTTAAATTCTTCTTCTCTTTCTTTTACTTTTTCTAATTCTTCTTCACTTACTTTTTCTTGACTTGGTTTTTTTAAATTTTCACTTTCAGGTTTATTCTGGTGAGTTACAGGTTTTGTAGGCTCTTCTTCAAATGGCGAAGTATAACCAGGACCTAAATCTTCTGCTGTTGGAAGTCTCTTTCCAGTTGCCATTTCCTTCAATTCTCTGACAAATTTATTATCTTCCATAAACAAAATTCTTTTTTAATAATAAATCTGTTAAAATTAGAAAACCAGAAATAAAGAAAATTTCAAATTCTATTAATGAAAGTTGGAATCTTGGGGGGTGGTTTAACGGGGTTAATCTTGGGCTATCTGTTAAAACAAAAAAATATTGATTTTGAGATTCTAGAAAAAAGTGATGAATGTGGCGGATTGTGCAAAACAATACAAGACCGGGGTTTTACTTTTGATATTGGCGGAGGCCATATTATATTTTCCAGAGATGAAGAAATTCTAAATTTTATGTTAAATCTTTTGGGAAACAACAAAGTCAGGAACAGGAGAAACACAAAAATTTTATATAAAAATTATTTCGTTAAATATCCTTTTGAAAACGGATTAAGCGATCTTCCAATAGAAGAAAATTTTGAATGTTTGAATGAATTTATAAAAACTCTTAATAAAAAATTTGACAAACCAAAAAATTTTAAGGAATGGATTTATCAAACATTTGGAAAAGGTATTGCAGAAAAATATATGATTCCTTATAATGAGAAAATATGGAATTATAAAACGGAGGATATGGCAACATTTTGGATTGAGGGCAGAGTGCCGAAACCACCGCCAGAAGATATAATAAAATCTTCTCTTGGAATGAAAACAGAAGGTTATACTCATCAACTTTATTTTTATTATCCGAAATATGGAGGCATACAATCGCTAATAAAATCTATTGAAGAGAAAATGGACAACATAATAAAGAATTTTGAAATTAAATCCATCAAAAAAGAAAAAAACAAATGGATTGTTTCAAATAATAAAGAAGAAAAAGAATTTGACAAAATAATATCAACAATTCCGATCTTTGATTTAGTTAAAGCATTGAATGATGTACCAGAAAAGGTTGTTAATGCTGTAAAGGAATTGAAATACAATTCATTAATAAATGTGATGATCGGATTGAATACAGATAAACTAAATAATTTTCATTGGCTCTATTTGCCAGATAAAAATATTCTAGCACACAGATTGATTTTTCCAAAAAATGATAGTCCATATATGGCTCCAGAAGGAAAATCTTCGCTGACGGCGGAAATAACCTATAATGAAGGTGATCTTATTTCAAAGATGAAGGATAAAGAGATAATAGAAAATATAATAGAAGATCTTGATAAGAAGAAATTAATCAATAAACAAGATGTGTGCTATAAAAAAATTGCCAGATTAAAATATGCTTATATTGTTTATGACTTGAATTATGAAAATAATATAAAAATAATTTATGATTTTTTTAAAGAAGTTGGAATTGGTTTGTGCGGGAGATTTTCTGAATTCAAATATTTAAATATGGATGCTTGCATAAAATCGGCAATAAATTATATTAAAAATAATTTTGGCAGAAATATTTATGATATCGGTAATAATACCAACTTATAATGAAGAAAAAAATATTGGAAGATGTCTGAAATCTCTTTTGAATCAGACACTGCCAAGAGATAAATATGAGATTATTGTGGTTGATGGAGGGAGTGAGGATAGAACTGTAAAAATTGCAAGAAAATATGCGGATAAAGTAATCCTGCAAAAAAGCGAAGGTGTCGGAGGTGCAAGAAATGATGGAGTTAAATTGGCGAAATACGATCTAATTGCGACGACAGATGCTGATTGCATTGCTCCAAGGGACTGGTTGGAGAAAATAAAAGAAAATTTTAAGGAAAAGGATATTATTTGTGTTTACGGAAAACAAGAGCCGCTTGAGAACACCTTTAAGAATCGCATTATGTTAAAATTAATGAGTTTGCTTAATTTAATAACTTCTCGTTTAAATATTCATCTTACGGTTGGAGCAAATATGGCTTTCAGGAAAAAACCTTTCTTGTCTGTGGGAGGATACAAAAGTTATAGTGCTGGAGATGATTTTGAATTACCTTTAAGGCTAAAGAAAAAAGGAAAAATTGTCTATGATTCAAAAATAAGAATACTTTTTTCTATGCGGAGATATGAAAAAGAGAATACTATAAAAGTCTTACTAAATTGGGGATTAAACTTTGTTAAAAGCAAATATAATTTAAATATTAGAGTAGAAAATTATAATAAAAAGTGTTATATTGATAAAATTTAGATTTTGTTCAGTAGATAATTTGTTTTAAACAAATAAATTAATGAAGAAGGTCTTGTTTACCTTTAGCTCTGGTGGAATAGGACATGCAACAAGGTCTCTTGCAATTGCGAATTATTTGAAAAATAAAGATACTGAAATCGTGTTTGGAGGTTTTGGTCCAGGATTGGAACTTATAAAACTAAATGGTTTTAAAGTATATGAACTTCCACAACCAAAATTTTTTCCGCTTGAAAAAATTAAAATAAAGGATTTAATAAAACCCTATTTCCAACATAGAAAAGAATATTTAAAATTATTCAGAGAATTCCGTCCTGATGTGCATGTCTGTGATATGGAATTAGTAAGTTTAATTATTGGTAAAATATATGCAAGATACAACTTTTTAATAACACACGAGTTCAAGCCTTTCAATTTTAAATTAGGGTTTAAGGGGCTTCTTAGAAAATGGATAATAAGGAATAAAGAAGTTTTTGCAGATATTACTTTCTATACTTGGATAGAAGATATACCTTTAAAGAAAAATAGAAGATTGGTTGGGCTTTTAGCCTACGAAGAACCGGCTAAAAAACTTAGAGGCAAAAATAAAATATTATATATACCAACAGGCACGAGTAAAAATGATGTTAACCTTTCGGAAATAAGCAAAAACATTGACGCTACTATTTACTCTAGAGGATATAGTGGAAAAAATATAAAAAATATATATAAACTAAAGAAGGTTCCAAACCTCTTTCCCTATATTAAAGGTGTGGATTTAGTTATCTGCTCTGGTTATTCTTCTATAATGGAATGTATAATTGCAAGAACACCTTGTATAGTTTTACCAAATACTGTTGAACAAATAGAAGTTGCTGAGAAGTGTAAATTAAAAGGTCTGTGTGAAATAGCATCAAAAGAAGATTTATTAGATAAAGTTAGTAAACTTCTTTTTGATTTTAGAGCAAGAAGAAATATGATAAGAAAACAAAAAAAACTAAAAAATGGAGCTAAAGAAATAGCAAATTTTATACTTTCTCTAGAGTAAATTATTCTTACTAAAATAGATAAATTTATGCATTTGTTACAACTAACACTCCGACAAGATTTAGTTTACACAATCAGCAGTCCTAAAGATAATTATTTCAAAACAGACTTATAAACTTTATTTAATTTCTCAATTTGATCCTTTAAATCATATTTTCTTTTTACAAGCTTTCTCGCATTATTTCCCATTTTCTTTAAATCCATATTTTTGATTTCTTTTATTGCTTTTGAAATTTCTTTAACTTTTGTTCCACATATAATACCGCAGTCCTCAAGAATTTTTTCTTCTCCTCCAAAGTTTGAAACTATTACAGGCTTCCCGCAACTCATCGCTTCCAGCACTGTATAAGGATGTCCTTCTAAGTGTGATGGAGAAGCAAAAACATCTATTGAGTTATAAAATTTTACTGAATCTTTAACAAATCCCAAAACTTTTAATTTCTCGTTTTCCATTTTTTTAAGTTTCTCATATTGGGTTCCGGTACCTGCAATTACAAGATTTGCTCCTGCTTTTTTGCATGCCCTGACCAAGGAAGAAATATTTTTCTCTATATGCAATCTTCCAAGATAACCAACAGTAAAATCTTTAAAAAATCTTTTTGCTTTTTTCCTTTTGAATTTGTTTGTATCCACTCCATTCGGAATAACTAATAGATTGTCGCCAACAATATCTTCAATAACTTCTTTCTGTTTAGTTCCAACAACAATAAATTTTTTTGAAGTTTCTTTATAAAGTCTTGCTATCAATCTCATATAATTTTTTGAAAATACAGAAAGAACATTCTCTCCAACTGGTGTATGAAAAGTGTTTATTATTGCCGGCTTTTTATTCATTTTCTTTGTTAAAGAAGGGATTAACAATTCCAAAGAATGCGTTGCATGGTGAATATGAAAAATATCACAACTTTCCATCTCCTTCTGCAATAGTTTTATTCCTCTACTTATACCATAAGTCCCATCATAAAAATCAAATATTACTTCAGAAGTTACGAGTTTTGCTTTAAAATGATTTAAGAGATATTCTAAATGAGTTCTGATGCCTCCTCTCAATCTTGCATAATATTTTATTTCCATAATTTCTTTATGTGATTTAAAAGTTTTGTTCTTTTCCCAACCCAAGTTATTTTACCTTTCTTTATTGTTCTATAAATTTCTTCTTCTTTTTTATTGCAATTCAAAAAATTTCTTGCATTTCCTAACTCACTTGCAAAATGGGCATCTGAAGCAGCAATTCCTGGAATATTGTATTTAGCAGCAAATTCTTGTGCTTTCTTATTGCTTTTGTTTGAAAGACATCTGGAATTAAAAACTTCTATTGCATCAATTTTTTTTATAATTTCTTTCATTTTCTCCTCACCTAAATTATTTCCAATTGCATGCCTATATTTATCAAAAGGATGCGGCAAGACAACAAACAGGTCTTTAGATTTTGCCTCATCTAAAATCTCAAATAAATCTCCTTTCAAGTTCTCCTCATACCCAAAAATAACAATATCCCCATATTCTGTTTTTATCTCTTGCCCTACTAAAACTAAAATATCTTTCGCCAATTTTTTTGTTTGTATTCCTCCTTCTGTTGTGTTGTGATCGCAAATTCCAAGAACATCAACCTTTAGTTTCTTTGAAATTTTTAGAATTTTAGAAGGCTCTAAATTTGAATCATTAGAATATTTTGTATGTATATGAAAATTTGCTGTTATCATCTTAATAACTTTAAAACCTCTTCACTATCAACCCTTTTTCCATACTTCTTCATTATCTCACTTATTGCTTTTTCTTTATATTTCCTTTTATATTCTTCAACAATTTTTATAAGTTCTTTTCCAGAAATTCGTTCAAAACCTCTTATACTTTTATTAACTAAAACATCTAAAATTGCTTTTTTTGTTATCTTCTTTTTTTCAAGCAATTCAAGGACAAATTCAAGGTCTTTTTTATTTATTTTTTTACCACTTCTTTCCAAATATTTTTTTGTATTTAAAATTAGATTCGCAATTATCTTTGGCTCCACTTTGTATTTCAAAAATTCTTCAAACAATTTTAAATCTTTGCTCATTACAATTTGCTCTGCAAGTTCTTTGTTCAGCCCGAGGTTCTGGAATTTTTGTGCTTTTTCTTCCAAGGTCTCCGGGATTTCTATTTTTCTTAAATAATCTTCAATTTCTATCTTTGGCAAATCTGTTTCCGGATACATTCTTGCAGCTCCTGGGAGTTCTCTTCCATATCTTGTATTTACTCCTTCAGCAAATCTTGTCTCTTCTGGCACCCCCTTCTTTAAAAACAAAATTCTTTTCTTTATTAATTCTAAAGACCTATCGCAATTTTTTCCGCCAATTAGCAGAAACAAATCTCTATTTCCTATACTTAACTCTTTTTTTAAATTTTTAATTTCTTCTTGACTTAAACCATATTTTTTAAGGTCTTCATCCGAATGAATAATTCCTTTAATTCCAAAAAATTTTGCATAATTTGAAATTTCTTTTCCCAAAGTTAGATTTCCGCATTTCTTTTTGAATAATCCAGAAAACTCTTTTATTTTTAAACAAATAATTTTTGTTTTTGACAACTCTTTTAATATTCTGCTGTTTGATTTCTTAAACAAATCCGTTACTTCTCTCTGCTCAAAATTTATTTTTTTGTTCTTTAGAAGATTTTTTATTGAAATCAAATCTAACTGCCTTTTAACTTCATTTTCAACAAGTTTGTTAAGATTCCTTAAATCCTGAAAACCCTTTATTTCAATTCTTGCCCCTTCTTTTATTGATATATTTACATCTTGCCTTATTGTTCCAATCCCTCTCTGAACTTTTAAACTTCTTAAAATTAATCCTATTTTTGAGGCATATTCTTTTGCCTGCTCTGGATGCCAAATTTCAGGCTCGCAGCTTAATTCAATTAGAGGTATTCCAAGTCTATCTAATCTATAATGTATCTTACTTCCTTCTTCTCTAATTTTTGTTGCACTTTCTTCCTCAAGTTCCAATTCTTTTATATGAACTTTTCCAAATTCTGTTTCAATATAAGAATTTTCATTTCCAATTGCAATTAAAACCGTTCTTTGATATCCGGCTGTATTGCTTCCATCAATAACAACCTTTCTCATTATTTGGAGTTCATCCGGAATTTGCATCTTTAACATTTTTGCCAACTGCAAACTAATTATCAGACCTTCTTTATTTAACTCTCTTGGAAATTGAGAATCTGTTTCAACTGAGCAGCAATTTTCATAGAAATGATAAACAAATTCTTTTCCTCTTAAAAATTCTTGCATTGCCGCCTTATCCACTTCTCCAATTTCACTTGCTGTAGGCCTTAGTTTTCTTTTAAATTCAAAAACAGACCTTTCATTTTCTTTAATTTCTGTTTGGCAATTACAGAACAATTTTGTTTTTGTTGCCAATCTCTGATGGATTTCAATACCGACTTTTAAACCTAATTTTTTGTAATCAATCATAAAAAAATAAAAAAATTATTCTAATTTGGGATGAACAGTCAATATCAAATCCTTGCCAACAACAAAAGTGTAATTTGCTATTGCCTTTAATGGAACTTTTACAATATCTGAAGGCAGCTTGCTTCCATCTATATTTACTTTAAAATTACATTCTCCTTCTCTATCCCCTCTCATATTTACAACACCTGAACAAGTACCAGAATCTATTGTAATTCCACTTATTGATGGATTTTCTATTTTTATGCTATCTATCTTATATCTTCTCGCTGTTTTATCATACTCTAAATTTCCTGTGCCAACTTTTCTTATAATCAATGTTCCTGCAACTGTTCTAGTTCCATCTTCTTTTGCTATTAAAGGGTCTTCTGAAAATCTAAATTCTAGCTGAACAGGAGCATCTGAATTTACTGTTGGTTCTGTTTTGGGAATTGTCTCTCCTGCCTCTTTCATTGCTTGCAATTTCCAATTTTTTATAACATAAGCGTTAGAAGTTGCTGTAGTTTTATATTTATAACTTAATATTGCTGTTGCTGTATAATCTTGAACTTTCTTCACTTCTGGTACAGTAAGATCTTCCCAAGTTACTACACATATTTGACCTTCCTTATTTATCTCTGGATTTGGTGGTTCTAGTTCTGGAGCACAATCCTCTTCTGTTAAAAATCCACTCCAACTTAATCTCTGTCCTCTAACCTTAATATCTTTGGCAATCTCTGATCCAATATTTCTTGCTGTTAATTTCAAATCTATTTTTTGAGTTCCATCACCAACAATATAGTCAATATCAGAAGTAAAACTTTCAATTACTACTCCTTTCGTACCAGGTCCCGGTGTTGCTTGTTCTTCTCCGCCTCCACCAAAAGGCATTGTACAACCACTAACTAAAACCACCAAACTAACTAGCAAAAGTGCTAAAATCTCTTTATTCATATATTTATTATAATTTTATAATATTTAAATACCAAATTCTTAATTTATGCTGGGGTGGCCGAGTGGTTAAAGTCTTTTTCCTTTAAAAAAGGTTTAAGCAAATGAAAACTTCCACAATAAGGCGCATGCCTGCTAAGCATGTTCCCATCTGGGAACCTGGGTTCGAATCCCAGCCCCAGCGCTAAAGTTTACTTTTATCCTTACATTTCCTTGATCATAGCTATCGCTATTTCAAAAGCTTATGTAATTATAGTGAAAGAGTAGGGATTATTTTTGTCCCAAAAACCGATTATAGCTGTAATATATAGTAGATTATAGAAATCTATAAATACTTTTGCAAAATATAGTTATTATGAACAATAGAAAAATAACTTGGAAAGAACTAAACAATATAATAGAAGAATATAAAAAAGATCCAGAGTTTAGAAAAGATTTGAGAGAATTTATTAGAATTACCTCTCAATAACTTATAGAATTAAGTAAAAATCTTTAAAACTTATAAACTTTGGTGTTCTTAGTTTATTTTTTGTATTTACAATCAAGTAACTTTGATTTGCTCTCTTTGAAGCCATTGTTTTGTTGTCTTCTGTTACAATAATATCCAAAGCATATAATGAAGATAATGCAACAATTAAGAAATCATTTTTAAGTTTGTTGTAACTATTAATTCCACCAAATTTTCTATACTCATTAAAATATTTCTTTGCAAGAGATATTGCTAAATCTGTTGTTATCAATTCTTTCTTTATAACTTTGTCATATAATTGCAACAAAACCAGTCTTAATTTTTTTCCTTCAAGTCTTGAATCTTTTGGAACTTTTCTTAACTCTCTTCTTATAACATTTGCCCCATAGATTAGTATTTTCTTTTTTTCTAAATTTTCTTCTAACTTTTGACGAACTTGAGTCTTTTCAGCAAGCAATCCATAAATGTTTGTATCAAGCAGAAATCTTTGTTCAGATAAGGATATATATTTTAAAGACATAAACCTATTTAAACTTTAAATTTAAAATTATGAGAATTGCATCACCTGAACTTATTAGAGATTTAATCTCAAAGGGAGAAAGGATAAGTTCTAGAAAACTGCTAGAATACAGAAAAATAACCTCTGATGTTAATAAAATAAAAAAAGCAAATGGAAGTTGTTATTTATCCATAGGAGAGACAAAAGTTATTGTCGGTGTAAAGTTCGGTTTAATGGAACCATATTCAGATACACCAGATGAAGGAGGTTTGGTTGTCTCTGTAAACTACACACCAATTGTTTGGAAAGACATGCCATCAAACGCAGATATAGAAATAAGCAGAGTTTTGGATAGAAGTATTAGAGAGAGCAAGATGCTTGATTTAAAGGAGTTCTGCATCTCTCCAGGAAATCAATCTTTTCAAATATTCATAGATTGCTATGTTCTAAGCTATGATGGAAACTTGCTTGATGCTCTAAATTTAGCGGCAGTGAAAGCATTAATGAACACAAACATGCCAATACTGAAGGAAGGTAAAATAACAAACTCTGATAAAAAAATTAATATTAAAACTGTTCCTGTTATTGTAACAATCTCAAAAATAAATGATAAATATCTTGTTGATTTAGACAGATTGGAAGAAGAGAGTGCTGATTTTTCTGTTTCTATTTCATATTTGAATGAGAATACAATTTGTGCAATGCAAAAAACAGGAATTGAAGGAATAGGAATGAAAGAGATTTCAAAAATTTTTGAAATTGGTGCCGAGAAACAGAAAGAATTGAGAAGAATTTTAGAAGTAAAAAATTAGAATCAATAAAGAAGAGTTTGAGGAGTAACTGAAGTTTCTTGATTTGTTTCTGAAACCAAATCCTTGTTTACATAAATTTTTGCATTTGTTCTTATTGCAATTGCAACACCATCACTTGGTCTAATATCTATTTTCTTTGAAAATATGAATTGTTTTAAAGTTAGTTCAGCATAATAAGTTCCTTCAATTAATTTTGTTATCTTTAAATTACTCACACTTATTCCAAATTTTCTTAGTGATGATACAAATATGTCATGGGTTAGAGGTCTTTTAGTTGATTTATTATATAAACCGAATTCTATTGATTCTCCCTGTTCTTTTGTTGTATAAAAAGAGAACTCATGATAATTATTTGAAAGAATAACTAAAGCTCCTCCATCGGTATATTTTACTTCTTTAACATGCATTTCTTCATAGTTTTCAAAACTTGTCTGCTCTGGAATTAAAAGGAAAATAATCAACAGCAGAACAAAAATTATAATAATTTTCTTTAGTTTAATCTCTTTTCTCCTTTTCATCTTAAACACCTTAAGGAGACTCCATCATAGAGGGTGATGGGAATTGAGGGAAACATATAAATATGTTCTTTCTAAAAAATATAATTATGCAGGTTGCTAAAAGCATTATGGTGAAAGTTTCTAAGAAGGTCAACAGAGATAAATTCCTTTCTTTGAGGAATTTTTTTAACACCTATCAAACCATAGCAAGACTTTACTATTCTTACATTCTTGAGAATTCTCTGGAGGAAAAACTTTGCTCTGGGGAAATAACCTCTAAAGATTTGAAAAATCTTCTCCATCAAAAACTTTACAGGCAAATCAAAGAAAGTTTTGATATTGGAAGTCAAACTGTTCAAGAAATCAGAGATGTAGTTGTAGAAGCTATTAACTCTTATGCTCAATTGATTAGAAAAGGTAAAAAAGCATCTTTGCCAAAAGTTGAGGAATTTACTGTAAGAGTTAATTATCCTCGGGTTGTCAGCGTGTTTGAGCAAGGTAAAAAGTTTGATTTTTTCTTTAAAGTAAAAGTTAATGGAGATAAAAGGATTACTATCCCTATTGAGTGCGGAAAAATGCAAAAACAATTGCTTAAAGATGCTTTGAATGGAGAATATAAAATTGGAGCATTTCAATTGATTAGAAGGGATGATTGGTTTTACTTTTCCATTCCTATAAAGAAAGAAGTTGAAATTAAGCAGACTTATGATGGTATTATTGGAGTGGATTTGGGTTTGAGGTATAATGCTATTATAACTTTGCTCTACAAGAACGGAAAAATTACTAAGGTTGAATTTTTGAAATACAGAAAGCTTATGCACAAAATAAGAATGCTCTGGCATCGTATTGATGAGCTTAAATCTATGTTGCCAGAGGGACAGAGAACAAGCAAGAGAATTCAAAAGTTGTGGAAAAGAATAAGAAGAATGAACGATTGGATTGCTCATAATGTTAGTAAGAGAATTGTTGAAATTGCTAAGGAAAATAATTCTATTATAGCAATGGAGAATCTTAAAAGATTGTATCCTGTTAAGGGTAAAAATTTGAGGAAGAATAATAGAAGAATTAGCAATTGGATAAGAGGTAAAGTTGTTAAATACACTATCTATAAAGCAAAATGGGAAGGGATAAGAGTTAAACTTGTTTCTCCTAAAAATACCTCTAAGACATGCCATCTTTGTGGTTCTCAAGGTTTGAGAATCAATGCAACTTTCTTTTGCGAACATTGCAAACACACATACAATGCGGATTTCAACGCATCTGCAAACATTGGCATTAGGGCAACGCTCCCTAATGTTAAAGGGTGCGTAAACCACCCTTTAGGTCTTATGGCCTATAAAGCTCCATGCAATAGCTGGGAGTAGTTTACTATAATCTTCTTCCTCTTCTTACTCCTTTTCTCCTCATATAACCATGAATTATTGGGGTTACATCCTCAATAATATTTACTTTTAATCCGCTTTTAGATATTGCTTTGATTGCAGGTTGGACACCCTTTCCAACAGATAATTGTCTATGTCCTCCAGGAGCCCTTATTCTTATACTAACTTCAGTTATTCCTTTTTCTTTTGCTTCAGATACTGCTTTTTGAGCCACAAGCATTCCTTGAAATGCTGCACCTTTTAATCGATCTGCTTTAGTAACCATTCCCCCAGAAACTCTTGATATTGTCTCTGCTCCAGTAATATCTGTGATATGAACAATTGTATTATTATCACTTGAGTAAATATGAACTATCCCTTTTTTTCCGGCTGCCATAAAATTAATTTAAAAATATTTATTATATGAATGCTAAGGAAATTGTTGCTAAAAACAGAGGTTTAGAATCTGGTCATAGAGGATGTGCTGGATGCGGAATTCCAATTTTGATTAAACAAGTTTTGTCTGCTGTAGATAATGTTATTGTAGCAACTGGAACTGGTTGCTTAGAAATTATAACAACCCCATTTCCTTTTACGAGTTGGCCTGTCCCTTGGATTCATAATGCTTTTGAAAATACTGCTGCAACAATTTCCGGGGTTGAAACAGCTTATAAAGTTTTGAAAAAGAAGGGAAAAATAAGCAAAGAAATAAAATTTTTGGGAATTGCTGGAGATGGTGGCTCATATGATATTGGATTGCAATCCTTATCAGGAATGCTTGAGAGAGGGCATAATTGTGTTTTTTTGTGCTATGATAATGAAGCCTATCAAAATACAGGAAATCAGAGAAGTTCTGCAACACCCTTAGGAGCAGGAACAACAACAACTCCGGTAGGAAAAATAAAGCAGGGGAAAGAAGAATATAGAAAAGATTTAGCAAAGATTGCAATAGCCCACAATATTCCTTATGTTGCACAAACTTCTATACATGATTATTCTGATTTAACTGAAAAAGTAAAGAAGGCTTTTAAAAACACACCTGCGGTTATTGTTGCATTGGAACCATGCCCAACAAACTGGAAATTTGATTCAAGTTTAACAATAGAAGTTGCAAAAAAAGCAACAGAAACCTGTTTCTGGCCTCTTTATGAATATGAAAACGGAAAATATAAAATTAATTACAAACCAGCAAAAAAATTGCCTGTAGAAGAATTTTTAAAATTGCAAGGGAGATTTAAACATTTGTTCAAACCAGAAAATAGAAAGATAATTGAAAAAATACAGGAAAATGTTGATAAAAATTGGGAAGAATTGCTTAAACTTGAAAAACTCTAAATTAAATTTTAATAATTTATTATATGGAGAAAAAGAGTAATAAATTGGCAATATGCAGGAGGTGCGGAACAACAACTGGAGTGATAACTAAATACCACTTATATTATTGCAGGCATTGTTTCAGAGAAGTCGCAAGAAGAATAGGGTTTAAGAAATATAATTAATAGAGAATATTTACTTTTATATATAATTATGCCTGAGGTGAAGCAAGATACTTTAATTCTGCAAGAGTTGGTAAGAAGAGCAAATTTGCACACCCAAAGGTTAAGGAATATAGATGAGCAGATAAGGAGTATTAACTCAAAAATTGAGAATATTGAACAACAGAAAATAAAAGAGAATAAAGTAATTAATGAAAAATTTAGCAAAGTTATGGAAGAAATAGAGGGGATGAATAAAAGCATAAGTGATTTGAAAAATGAAATCTTAAAAATACAGGAAAAAAATAAAAGTTTTGCAAAAAGAAGCGAAGTTGAGGAATTGTCAAAGTTTGTTGACTTGCTATCACCAATGAAACATGAATTTGTTACTTGGAAAGAGTTTAATAGAGAAATAAAAAAATTAAAAAATGAAATTTCCATTCAGTCATAGGGAGGAGGAGATTAGTTCTATTCCAACAGAAGAAGTAAAAAAATTAAGAGAGAGTGGAAAATCTGATAGAGAAATAATCAATGAACTAAAAAATAAGGGTTATTCTTTTCAAGCAATTGAAAGAGCAATGTTGCAAGCATTGAAGTACGGAGTTAGTTCAAAAAGAGAAACTCCAACACAAAGTAAAGAAAGAGATTATAATCAAAGGAAGTTTGAGTTTGAACCCTCTGAACAAAAATATGAACTTCCAACAAGAGAAGAATTAACTCCAAAGCCAATTCTTACATTACCTCCAAGGCAGGAAGGTCTTGAGATGGAATCTGGTCCTGTTGATTTAATTGAGGAAGTTGTTGAAGGAGTTGTAGAGGAAAAGTTTGAAAAATTAGACACAAAATTTGAGTTCATTAACAAAGAGCATAAAAAACTGAAAGAAGACATAGAAGGATTAAAAGCTCTATTCGTTTCTTCAATCCAGAAGAGAGATAAAGAAATTGAAGAAATTAGGAATGAAATTGAAAAACTAAAGGAAAATATTGAAGAGGTTGTTATAAAATATAATGCGCTTGAGAGAGCATTCAAACAATTTCTGCCAGATTTGATAGAAAAAAATAGGGAGAAAAAAGTTGTTGATCTTGAAAAATAGTTATTTAAGTAAATTAAATAATGAAATTAGAGCAAATTTATCCTGAATTGGAAGAAATAAAGAATGAAATTCGGAGTTTGAAGATTTTGATAATTCAAAGCAGACAAACACCAAAACAAATTGTTTCTTTGAGAGGAGCATTAAAGGGAATTAAAGTGAGTGAAGAAGACATAGAAGAAGCGAAGAAATCTGTGTTTAAGTTAGCATTTACATCTGATTTTAAGAGAAGTTAGTCTATGTAGCAGATACCACTTGTTTTAGTTTGGTATATTCTCGGAAAATTGCAAGAAAACAAGGCTAGAATAATAATGTCCCTAAAGTGACACTTTTTTCAATTTTTATGGTTTTTTGTCCCTTAATAGACATTTAAAAATTTGGCAGATGGTATGGTGGAAAAGGTAATGGAACAGTTGTTAGAAAATGTTTGGAAATTTTAGAAGAAATAGAAAAATGGTGGAAAGAATAAATATAGAGAAGGCAGTAATAGAATTTTGCAAGAAGAGCAAAAAAATTCCTAATTTGGTTGGGAGTGTTTTCTTTGGTTCAGCATTAGAAGGCAAATTAACAGCGATATAGATTTAGTTTTGGTATTTGATTGTAAACATAATCCGGAAGTTGGAAGAGAGATGAGGATAACCCAAAAACTTGCTAGTGAAATCGAAAAAATATATAAATTAGAGAATCCATTTTCTTTTGTTTTTTTAATTTGCGAGAAAAAAAAGATGTTGAGTCCTCTTTTCTTTTTGAAATTTGTAATAAAGGTTTATTTCTCTCGCCTTACCCTGAAAAAATTTTTAGTGAGTATTTAAAAAAATCTTTATCTCCTTATCTATTAATAAAATATAGCACAAAAAATTTGCATGAAAAAGATAAGAAAAAATTGCTGAGAAATGTTAAAAAAATTGCTGATAAAAATTCAAAGATTGGCAAGGGAGTACTTCTTATAAAAAAAGAAAAATTTGAGAAATTAAAAGAATTGATGGACAGTATAAAAGCGGATTATAGAGTAAAAGAAGTGTGGGTTTAACAACTGCTTTTTTATAATTGTAATTTATGGGACTCAATTATAGATTAGAATGTGAAAATTGCGGGAAACATTCTGAGTGGGTTGAGTTTTCAGTTGATGGTGATTACAATTTAAAAACAGTTCCTATGACATATGATTCTGATATGAAAGGAACTGATCTTCACATACTCATTAACAATTGGATACCTTTTTTAGTCAAACATAGCGGACACAAAATTAAACTAGTAGACAGTAAAGGTAATCAAACAGACCCTGCTAAAATAGATGGTGAATATGTTTTAGGACTTAAAAAGTTAAAGGGTTGTTCAAATTAATTTAGGATTCTTATTTGTATCCTCTTTTTAAGGAAAAAAGAGAAATTAATTTAAGGATGGGAATATTGGAAGATTTATTTGAGTTTGTTGGAAAGAGACCAAAAGATAGAACAACTCTTCAAAAAATTGTAAAGAAACTTAGAGATAAAATAAAAAAAATAGAATTGGATGATGTAACAAAAGGAATAATAATGGGGGAACTTGATTGGATAGATAAACATTATCGTATAACTCGTAAAGGACCTGGATTTGATGAAAGTAAAGTTGGGGAATGTTTTGAAAAATTGGAAGATTTCGTAAAGAGAAATGAAGATATATTAAAAGAAGGAAGAGTAGCAGATGAAAGATTTAAAATTCCATTTAGTGGTAAAACTAGTGGAGAAATTAGAGAGCTTGAAACAAGAGAAGAATGGTTAAAAAAATCAATGAAAGAAGAATGGTTAACTAAAGAGCAAGAAGAATGGGAGAGCAAAATAAAAAATTGTAAGGATATATATAGTTTAACCCGAATAGAAAAAGAGTTAGAAAGAGAAATGCAAAAGCATGGGGGATTGCCTGGAAATGATTACTGGATATATCATGGTACACCAACTTATCCAGGTCTAAAAAAATTAATAGAAAATAAAAAAGAGGAATTAGAGGAATTACTTGGTAGAGCATTCAAGTCAAAAACAATTAGGGAAGAAGAAGAATTGAGAAGAAGAATTGAAAGAGAAGAAAAAGAATGGCAAGAAAAAGCAAAAAAGAGACCAACACATGAAATTCTTGAAAGAGAAGAACTTAAAAGGAATTATATAGTCTGGGAAGTAAGTCCAATAGAAGTCATAAAAAAATTAGAAGAACTTGGATATAGCAAAGATGAAATAAAAGGATTTTTGGAGAAATGGTCCCATGAAAAGTTAAATATATGGGAAGATAAAATAAGAAGATGTAAATCACCGAGAGAAATAGAAGGAATAAAAAAAATCTTGAAAGAAAAATTTCAGAGGTTGAGCGGATTGTATAATGTTGGAAGTTTGATAAAAGATAGTAAGATATTGGGAGATTATGATATATTTCACTATAATCTAGAAAAATTAATAGAAGAAAAATCAAAAGAATTTGCAGAATCAGAACTGCCTTATGAACAAGATATTAGTGAAGAAGAGGTAAAGGCTATTGATAGACAATTACTAAAAGAAAGAATTAAAAAAGTTGGACATGGAATTAAATATCCTTTTGTTAAAGGAAAAATTCCGACATGTCCAAGATGTGGAAGTAAAAATATAAAACCACCTGGACCCGGAGAATTAGGAGTATATACATGTTTAGATTGTAAATATAAATTCTATAGAGGAGAAGAATATCAACCACCTCTAAAAAGATTGTTCAAACGCGGAAAAACAAAAATATATGAAGGAAAACCTTCAAAAAATGTAGAAGAATACGCAAAAATTATTTTACCAATTGTTGCGATTGGAATTGGAATATTAATACTTATCTTTTGGCCAAGATTGTGGATTATTGGAATACCTGCTATAATTATTGGTATTGGTTATCTTTTAATTGTAGCTCCAGAAATGGATAAATTTAGTTTTAAACAGAAAATAGGTGTATTAATTATAATAACAGGAGGTTTACTTGCATTCGTTTTTGGTGTGATTTGGTACGGATTGGCTTTGTTATTTTTAGGCGGAGCATTTATAGTTTATGATTGGATACCAAAAGGAAGAGGAAGATTACCAATAAAGATAATAGAATTAGGTGCTACTTTGGCTTTATTAATATTAGTAGTTCCCGCTTTTTTAAACTGGGCGGGAATTTCTATTTCTCTGGGCGCTCTTGCTCTTTTTTCTGGATTAAACACCTTTCTCTTATTTTTGTTATGGTCTTGGAGTGGAGGGAAGAGTATGAAAGAAGCGCTTGAAGAAGAATTACTGAAAAAACAGATAGAAGAAATAGAAGCAAGGAAAAAAGCAGAAGAAGCCCAGGCAGATAATGAAAAGAAAGAAGAAAAGAATGAAAAAGAAAAATCATTAAAAACACTGATAAAAAAAATAAAAGTAAGCAGGGAAAAAGAAGAAAAAAATGATGAAGAAGGTGAACAAAAATGACAAAAAACAATTTGATTTGGAAAAAATTTAAATTTTTATTAGAAAAAAATGAAGCCTATCGAGCTGAAAGCGAAAATAGGGTAAATGATAAAACTGTTTGCAGTTTTGGTGAAGAAGAATGAGAGAAGCAGATTTTTTGGAGGCTTTAGTTTGTGGTTTTTTGGTAGCCTTAACTGCAGCTTTATTTGTAGAATATTTTGGAATTGCTGATTTTGGCCCTCAAATGTTTGGTATATTTATAGGAGGACTCGCATTAATAAATTTTGCAATTCTTTTTTTGATTGCCTGGCCCTTTAGATTTTCAGGTATGTTTGTATTTTTTGTAATTGTGATGGTTCTCGGCTATGCAGCTTATGGACCTTATGCAACTTATTTGAGAGGCCCAATGAGCCAAATTTCAGAAAGTTTATCAGGTATGCCAGAGATGGCAGAAAAGCAGATTCATTGTTTAGTGTTAATTTTCACAAATCCTATGGCTTATCAGAGAGAGTGCGTTTTAACTGAGCAGCCACCAGCACCAGAAGAAAAACCAGAAAATTTTGGTCTTGAAATTACAGAATTCCAGATGCAACCTCGTACAGAAATTTATGCAGGAATGCCAATTCAGATTTGGATGACTTTAGAAAATAAAGGTGATTATGATGCTAAAAATGTGGAAATAAACACAAGTGGAGGTAAATATGAAGTTTGTGAAAATTTAGAAGTTCTTAATATTAAAAGTATTAATGGAGATCATTCTGATAAAATAAGAAAGGAAACAAACCATTATTTTAGTCTAACAGGAAGAATAAATGACCCTTGGGATGAAAAAGTTAAGTGTACCTATGCAAAAAACAAAATGGTTATAGGAGGAACAATAAAAACAACTTACTCCTATGATTATGAAACAGAATCTTATTTAGATATTGAAGTTATAAAAAATGTTAATGAGACTATACCTAAATTTAGGGTAGAATCTGCAAAAGAAAAAGCTGCTCCTGCAAATATTTTAATGTACACTTTTCTTCCTTTAATTTGGGAAGGGGCTGGAGAAGGTTTTAGAGAGGGTATAATTCCAATAAGTCTAAAAAATGAGAGGAGAAAAGGAACAATTGTTTTCAGAGGGAAATATGAATATAAATGGTTTGAGGGAACTCTAGAATCTATTAAAAATGAAATGCAAGATTGGACACCGCTGGGCGATTATAAATATCAATATTGTGTAAATAAAACAAACACTTCACAAAAATTAGATAAATGTGAAAAAGAGGAAGAAGGAAAAAACATTACAATAAATATAAACAATGAGAGCGCTTGTGTAGAATGTGGTGGAGAACCAATTTATAGAAGAAAAGGTAAAAGAGAGAGGAATGGAACAGAATATGATAAAATAATAATAAAACCGATCGGAGATGTTGGAAACTATATCGAATTAAGTTGCAATAAAAAATTGAGTGAAGAAGGGAAAATTAGCAGTTGTTCTTGTGTAAATAATGTTTGTGAAATAAAATATGCTGGAGAGAAAAATGATTTGAAAATAAAACCAGGTGATGATGAATTGTTGTATACCGGATTAACACTCTCTTTGAAAAAAGGTCTATGGAAAAAAGAAGATCCAAAACTCACTTTTGGAATAAAAGCACATGCAACTTACAGAGTTGAAATGGAGAAAAGTGAAAGTTTGCAGATAAAGAATCCGCATTATACAGATTGAATAATTTTATTTTAGAAATAATTATGCTTAAGAAAATAATAGAAGCTGCTTTGTTTTTAAGTTCAAAGCCAATAACAATTGAAGGATTGGTTGAACTGACTCAGACTTCTTCAAGTGAGATTAGGAAAAAAATAGAGGAATTAAAAGAAAAATATAATGAGGAAAGCGGGATAAAATTGGTTGAAGCAGAGAATACATATCAACTAATTGTTAATCCAGAAGTTCTGCATAAAGTTAAAAAACTCTCTCCTTATAGAGATTTATCTCCTGGATTGCTAAAAGCTCTTTCAATAATTGCTTTTAAAGGTCCAATAAAACAAAATGTGCTTGTCAACACAATAGGAAACCGAACTTATGAATATGTGCATGAATTAGAAAAAAGAGGTTTAATTTCAGCAAAGAAGAGCGGAAGAACGAAAATATTGAAGACAACAAAATTATTTGTTGATTATTTTGGGAAAAAGATAGAGAAAACTAATTTGGAGAAATTTGTGAATAATTAGAGATATATTATCTATCACAAAAAACTATAAATACATTTTTACCAAAATATATTTATTATACTCCCCATAGTTTAGCGTTTGTTGAACTATGGGAATTATCCTTCTGATAATTGGCAAAAATGCAAACTTTTTTAACAAAATTAAACTTTGCTAAATAAACTCCTCAAAACCTTCATTTTATGATTTCTCAGAATATCTGTAACTGGAAAGTCCATGTCAATTTTTAATTTGCTATTTGAAATTAATTTTACTAATTTTTCTTTCTTTTTGTCACTCAATTTTGAATAAATTTTCCTAAGCCATAATTGATATTTTATCTCTTTTCCAAAAATTTTTTTGCATTCTTTTTCGTAATTTTTAAGGTTTGGTTTATCCTTGTTAAATTCTTTAGCAGCAATTTTTGCTGCAATCAAAGAATATATTATTCCTCCTCCTGTCAACGGTTTTGTTTGCCCGCACGAGTTTCCTATCAAAATTCCTTTATCAAATGAGCATTTGCACATTCCTGTTGGAATAACTCCAAATCCTTCATCAGTTATATATTTTGGTTTTTTATCATGCAAAAAATTTTCATAATAATAACTCAATTTTTTTTCAGAAATTAAACCATACTCAACTTTTCCCTTTCTTGGAGCAATCCAAGAAAATAAGTCGGAGTATTTTGGGTCAAAAAAAATCTGAAAATAATCTTTAGATTTTTCCTTTGAATAGCAGAATTTTCCAAAGTAGAATTTTTTTGGTTCTTCTTTTATAAAGATTCTTCTTACAAGGGAGTTTGGACCATCGCAACCTACAAGGTATTTTGTTCTGTAATCTTCGTTTTTGGTGGAAATTATTACACCGTAATAATCTTCAAATATCTTATTAACTTTTTCAAATTTTATCTCAACACATTTTTTTGCTTCTCTTAATAAAAACCATTCCAATCTTTCTTTGTCCAAAACAATTGAATCAAAATTTATTATCCCTGTTAAATTCTTATAACTGATAATCGCTTTATTAACTTCTTTTTCAATTATTGTTTTTGGCAGCTCAAAAAAATTATTAATTCTGTTAGAAACAATTCCGCTGCATCTTCTTGGGCCTAAATTTTTGTGCTCCTCAATTAATAAAACTTTTTTATCTTTTAGCAAACTCGCAAAATATAAACCGGCAATCCCCCCTCCAATTATTGCAATATCGTACATCATATAATCTATTAAAGATAATTTATTATGTTATTTAATCCAGAAGAAATAAAGAAAAAAGCAAAGGAGAACTGGGAACTTGAATGGAAAAAAACTGCAGAATTGGTAAAAGGAAAAGGAAAGTTTACTGAAAAAAAGAAAAGGGGTTCCGAGCATCTGTTGTGGAAATATATTTTTAGAATTAGAGAGATTCTCTTAAAAATGGGTTTTGATGAAGTTATTTTAAATCCAATTCAACTTGATGAAGAAGTCAAAAAACAATATGGACCTGAAGCGGGAGCAATTTTGGATCGATTGTATTACCTTGCAACAATTCCAAGACCTGATATTGGTTTATCAAATGAAAAAAAAGAGTTAATTAGAAGAAGATTGCCAAATTTCAAAAAATTTAGAGAATTGCAGGAAATTCTAAAGGAATACAAGAGAAACGAAATAGAAGGCGGAGAAGATTTTACGGAATCTCTTGTTTCAAGATTAAAAATTAAAACTTCTGATGCTCTTTATTTAATAAATACTGTTTTTAAAGAATTGCTTGAATTAAAGCCTGAACCAACAAATTTTTCTTTGATATCGCATGCAACAACGGCATGGTTTCCCTTGCTGGCAGAATTGCAGGATAAAAAAGAACATCCAATAATGCTTTTCTCTCTTGTGTGGAGATTTAGAAGGGAACAGAGGGAAGACAAAAAACATCTGAGGGCGCATCTGAATTTCTCAATGATTGTTATGGACGAAGATTTTAAAATTGAAAATGGAAAAGAGTTGACAGAAAAATTCTTCAAAAAATTAGGTTTTGAACATGTGAAATTTAAAATAAAACCAAATCAGCCAGCTTACTATGCTCCGGGGACAAATTACGAGGTTTTTGTAAAACACAAAAAAATTGGTTGGATTGAAGTTTCTGAAATTGGTATGTATTCTCCTGTTTCCCTTGCGAATTATAAAATAAAATATCCTGTTTTTAATTCTGGTCCAGGGCTTGGAAGAATTGTGATGGCTCTGGAAAATATAAAAGATATTAGAGAGTTATATTATCCAAAAAAATTTGAATTTTCTGACTTAGAGATTGCAGCCGGAATTAAAATAGATAAAAAACCGAAAACAAAAGAAGGTAAAAAAATTGCAAAGATTATTAAACTTGGTATTATTGAAAACAAAGATTTAATTGGAATAGCAAGAAAGAAAATATATGATAAAGATATAAAAATCTATGTCTCTGAACCAGAGGAAGGAAAAAAGTTATTAGGTCCTGGTGGTCTAAATGAAATTTATGTTTATAATGGAAATATTCTCGGAGTAAAATCAGATGACAAGAAATTTGAGAAGATTATAAAAAATGGGGTTTATGTCTGCTCTTTTTTAGATTCAATTTCAAATTATTTTGCCTATCAGATAGAAAATGGAAAAAAAGGAAGATTAACAATAAGATATGCTGACACCTTGCCTTCAATTAACTTAAAATTGAAAAATGAAATTTTAAAATATCTGCTTGACAACAAGAAAGAAATAAAAATAAAATCTCCAATTTTTGTTGATATTGAAGTTGAGTAGTTTCAAAAGTCAGTCAACCACTTTAATTTAATAATTGAAAAACTTATGAAGTAAAAGTGAAGAATGCCCAACGCTGCCGAAAATTTATGTTCTATAATTTTTAATTAATTCAGGTTTCTTATTTTTACTTAAACACAGATCTTTTAATGGACAATTTTTACAATCTGGTTTCTCATGATTAAAACAAAATTTAGTTCCTATGTAAATAAGCCCATCATCAAAATCTCCAATTCCAAACTTTGAATTAAGCAATATTGTATTAGGGATCTGTTGAATTTCTAGTTTGGTGGGAGGTTTCTTCCTAATTTTTAAGTGGTTTAAAACGACATTATTATAGTTTTCTATAATTTTTTCATCCTCAATGTCTTTCTGAACTTTTTTACCTCTTATATTTGTTACTCTAATATAATGAGTTTTTCCTTTTCCTTTACCCTTTTGTATCACCTCCCAATCTTCGTAATCTTCTAAATCTGCAAAAGAGGTAAAAAATCCTGCTCTAAATAATACCCTACCTGCATTGCTATCAAAAGGAACTTCAAAAGACCATTTACTCCAACCATCTTCTTTTTTAGAAGATAAACTAAATGTATGGATGTACCATTTAACAAATAAGTGACAAGCTTTATTTCCTATTGCACTACCAAGTCCATATCTTTCATGATTTTTTAGTTCTTTACTCATTATTTCAGAAGATTCAAAACTTTCCAAATATTCTACAAATGGTTGGGTTGATTCTTTTTCACCTAAATCTTTCTCTAAAAGTAGAGGAACACATAACGGAACACCCCATCTGTGAATTCCGTAATCTAATACCTGATTAATAGAAATTATTCCTCTTGGGGATTGAGCAAAAAATAAATTATATTTACTTGGATTTGAGTTGTTAAGTTTAGCCCATATCTTTGCTCTTAACTTTTTAACAGAATTGTGCTTATCTAAAATCTCATCAATAGAAATATTTAACTCTCTAAAGAAATCTAGTGATCTATGGAATATCCTTATTTCTTTTCTGTAAAGAGCATTGGTTACATTCTTCAAGAAATCCCTAACTCCAGGAATATCTGGTCCTTGGTCTAAAACAACACTTAACAAAAGAAATCTTGCTAAAATTTCTCTTCTTGTCCAAGCACCATCCATAGAGTTTAGTTCATCATATTTTAAATTTCCATTTCTGTCAAAGAAGTGTCGAAATGGTTCTATATCTGCTAAAGAAGGGGAATCCATAATCTTTCTTTGATGACCCACTTCTGCTATTTTGAATACCAATTTCTTAACAAAATCTATTTCACTCATTTTTTCCACCATGTTAATAATTTCTTATCCTGTACAAAACCATTTTTATTTATATAATAATCCAAAAGAGCTTCAAATACTACTTTTCCATTTGAGTTTAAATCTCCTAATATAAAATCCCTTTTTAAAAAATATGCTACTACCCCAACCATTCCACTACCAGCCAAAGGATCAAATATCAGATCTCCTTTATTGGAAAAATGCTCTATCAAACATTGTAATAGCTTAAATGGCAATCTTGTTGGATACTTTGGCATTTTTACTTTATAATCTCTCTTAAAATTAAGAGTTGTTAAATTTGGTTCTCCTCTTTGACAATGATGGGTAGTACATCTTGTGTTATATACCCATTTATCACTTTTTGTTACCCAAAAAATTTCATAAACATTATGGGCAGGTCTTTTTTTGCATGTAGGAGCAAAATTGTAGGTCCAATATAATTTACCTCTTAATGTTAATCCTTTAAATCTCATAACCCTGTCGTGAATTATATTACTGTTATTCCACCCAGAGAATATTAAACCTTGTCCATTGGATTTTAAATTTCTTTTAATTACTTCTAATAATTGCTGAATTTTCTGTCCATATTCTGAAACCCCCCATTCAACATAGCCATCAACAACATATTCTGCATTTCTATGATAATTTCCATTTTTCCCGCTAAATTCTATTCCAAAAGGCGGGTCTGTTATAACCAAATCAGCATTAACATTATTCCAATCATTCATATCCTTTATTTCAAATTTTTCTAAAAGCTTCTTTATAATCATCTTTTCACCACTCATAATTCTCTTTGTTTTTTTGATTTTATTAAGCAAAATTTCTATGTAGGGATAAAATTTGTGATCTTAGTATATCATCAATAATGGATATAAAGTCTTTGAATTTGTTTTTAAATAATCTGTCTATAGCATTGCAACTAACCAAAATCAATTCTAAAAAAGAGACTTCTCATTGATAAAATTAAAATTTCAACAATTGCCGTTATTTTTCTTAATATTAAATAAATAATAATTTACAAATTATGGAGATGAAAGAAATAGGAAGTTATATCTTCCTTCTTGGAATAATTGTAGCAGTAGTTGCAGGGTTGGCAGTAAATTACATATCAGCATATACAGAGATTATAGGTGTAATATTGGTGATTGTTGGTATAATTGTTGGTCTTCTAAACATTGAAGCAAAAGAAGTAGAGTCCTTCTTAATTGCAGCAATTGCTTTGGCAGTTACAGGAGGAGCAAGCTTTGGAGCTTTAGGAACAATAGGTCTATACTTAAGTGCAATTGTCACAAATATTGCAACATTAGTTGCTCCAGCAGCAGTAATTGTAGCAATAAAAGCTGTCTATAAATTTGCAAAAGAATAAATTTATTTTTTATAATTTTTTGGTTTATTTTATTAATTATAATAGAGAAAAATATAATTGGATTAAATATTACTATTCCACTTTCTATATTTAAGGAGGACAATAGATTTGTTGCTTATTATTAGGCTCTCAATTTGTCTACAAGTGGAGAAAATTATGAGAGAGTAAGAAAAAGATTTAATGAAATTGTTGAGATTTTTTTGAAGAAACTACTGAGAAAGGAACCTTAGATGAAATTCCAAGAAGTTTAGGTTGAAGTATATATTTATAAAACTTATAATTTTATATATGGGAGGAACTCAATTAATTAATTATCCAAGACAAATTTTAGTAGATTATAAAACTTTTGAAGAGATAGTTAGACTTGCTGATAGACTAGAAAGTTTAATAGAAACAATTGAAATAAAAAATGACAAAGAATTAATAGAAGGTTTGAATAGATCAAGAGAGGATTTAAAATTTGGCCGGGTTCATGAACTAAGAAACTTTAGTGATTTGTGGAAATAATTCATTTATAAACTTTTTTTCTATGTCCAAATTTATGCAAAACTATTTTATCTTCTGTGAATTCATAGATAAGCCTAAATGGAGGGATCCTCATACTTCTCAAGCCAGCAAGGTCATAACATAAAGGCTTCCCAACTTTTGGGTTATCTATTATCTTTTGTATAATTTTCTCAACGCGGTCTTGAATTGTTTTGTCTTTTATCTTTTTTAAATCATTTTTAAATTCATCAGTATAAATTACTTTAATTTCCATAAAAGTTACTTTCTCTGATATTTTATTGTATTAATACAAAAACAAATTAAACTATTTTCTTTTTATTTTTAGTTTTTTTGAGTTATTATGAAGAAAATAGAGTTATTGCTTGTTTTATTGATTGTTTTAACTGCACCATGTTTTGCAGATAGTTATATTATAACACCTCCAACGGGTGAGATAGGAATTTCTAGTCTGACTCAACAAAACATAAAATGTAACCAAATTTACGGAACAAATTCCTGTTCTGGGGAATTAAACGAAACTCAAATTGATGAATTAAAAGCAAAAGGATACAAAATTTATCCAAATCTGAAAGTTTATGCTTTCTTGGATGAATCTGTTCCTCAAATTCAGGCGGATAAATTGTGGAATATCTCTGTAAATGGAATAAATTTGACTGGAAAAGGGCAAACAATTTGCATTATTGACACAGGAATTGATTACAATCATTCTGCTCTTGGTGGAAACTGGAGTAGTGGAAAAATTCTCGGAGGATGGAGATTTGTAGAAAATAGTTCAATGGATGAAAAATATAATTGCTCCTCAAATCATTCTGCTTGCTACGATAAAGTAGGGCATGGAACTCATGTTGCTGGGATTATTGCTTCAAATAATACTACTTACAAAGGAGTTGCTCCTGATTCTAAATTGGTTGTTGTGAATATTTTTGGAGAACGAGGATATGCCAATTTTGATGATCTTATTGCAGGAATAAATTACTGCACAGATTTCTCAGAAGAATACAATATTTCAGTGATTTCAATGAGTCTTGGCACAACAGATTATCATAATAACAGTTATTGCGATGCTGAAGTGCCACTACTAACTTCTGCAATAAACAATGCAACAGCAAAAAATATTTCTGTTATTGTTGCGAGCGGAAATGAGTATAATTCAAGTGCTATTTCATTACCCGCATGCATTCAGAATGCAACTCCTGTTGGTTCTGTGAATGGTGAAGATTCAATTTCTAGTTTTAGCAATTACTGGAATTTACCAATTCTCTTTGCTCCTGGCGAATCAATTTATTCAACTTGGCCAAATGGTTGGAAAAATTTAGATGGAACCTCAATGGCAACCCCTCATGTTGCAGGAGCTTTTGCCTTAATTAAGCAATATCTTGAATTAAAAGGAATATCAAAAACACCGCAGGAATTAGAGGATTTGTTTATAAATACGGGAATAAGTATTGGCAATAATGAAAATCATTCAAGAATAGATCCTTATCTTACTTATCTAAATTTATCAGAATTTAATGTTTCGGTTATTCCGAAAAAATTGGAATTTATTTTGGAGTCAAACAGCACTGAAACAAAAAATATAACAATAATTTCAACAAAAAATATAAACATTACAATAACTTTTTCAAATCTGACAAATAGTGAAAATCAAACAATAAATAACTCAAATATATTCGCCTGGGTTGATGGAAATTTGAGTTATAATGCAACGGGGAACGAAATTCTGACAATAAATAATACGAACAGCACAACAATAAATATTAATCTGACAGCACCTGAAAATTCTTCTGGAATTTATACTGGAAAAATTGATGTAAATATAACAGAAGATACAAATTCAACTATAATATCAGTTGGTATGGAAGTAGATGTCCCATTTATATTAAAGAAAAAAATAGAAATTCAAACAGATTGCGAAACAAAAAATTACTTGGTTGAAATAGGAAATATTTCCAATTTAATTGTAAAAGCTAATTTTTCTGTTTTAACTGACAGCTATCTTGCCGTGGAAAAGGATAACATAACAAAAGAAAGTAACAAAACCAATACTACAGAAAATAGCATCATAATAAGCAATCCCGAACTAGGAATTTGGAATATAACAATATGGTTTGGCGAAACTTCAAGCGGCTCTGTAAATATTTCTGCAACGCAAAGTAATAATCTATCTGGAACTTTAATAATTACAAAAAGTTTCATTGAAGCGGAACGGGAAGAAAATTTAAGTTTAGAACCTGCCCAAACAAAAAACAGAAATTTCACCATCAAAACAACGGCAGCAGAAGAAAATGTTACTCTGAGTGTGGAAAATTATTATCTAACTTATGATTGGCAAAATCAAAATATTTCAAATCAAACTAAAAATTTTACATTTATTGTTCCTTTTTCTTCAAATTTAACAGCAAATCTGACCTGGACAAATTCAACAAATAATTTAACTTTGAACCTGACAAATCTGAGAACTGGGGAGAATTTTGAAAATACTTCTGGTGGTGGAAATTTTTTAATAACAGAGTTAAATATTACAAAAGTAAAATATGGAATCTGGAGGGCAACTGTTTTCGGTGAAAATGTTTCTGGAAATGAAACTTTCAATTTGACAATTAAATTCTTGGATAATAGATTCAAAACAAATTTTACAGATGTTAAGCACAAATTTGAAAACAAGACAATTTCAAATGGAACAACAAAAAACTGGACCTTTTATGTTGATAACAATTCTGTTGTTTCAATAAATGTTTCTCTTGTTTCTAATGCAACAAATGAAATAAATCTATCTCTTTATAATTCAACTGGTGGTTTGATAAATTCAACAAAAGGGGGAAATAATTGGACATTCACAACAGATATCTCTGAAGGCTACTGGACCGTTTTAATAAACAACACTAATGATACAACAAGTTTCTCTTATAATTTAACAATTCATTTATCCGGAAATAATATTACCAAATTGGGAAATTTGACAAACGAGAGCAGTTCTGTTGTTTACTTTAATTTAACCTCTCCTGAAAATAAAGTTGTGGATGGAAATTATAACACTGTTATAAAAATTACCGCCACTAAGAATTCTTTTGAATTGCCTGTAAACATAAATCTCTCCGCACCAATTCTAAAACTCAGACCAAACTATAAGGAAAATTATTATATTGGAAATCAATCTTTAGAAGCTGGGGAAACTGAAAATTACAACAAAACGAGAAATTTGTTTATAAATTTGAATCAGACAAAGAGTTTATTATTCGTTGTAAATAATACTGGAAGTTCAAATTTAGAAAACTTAACAGTTTCTAACAGCAGTTTTAGTGGATTAAATTTTTCTATTTGTTGGATTAATGAAACAAATATTTCAGAGCCTGTAAATATATCAAATGGCAATTCAAAAACTATAAATCTAACTGTTTTTTCTCCAAATATTACTGGAACTTATTCTGGGTGGATTTATTTAAATTCCTCAAACGGCCAACCATTCAAATACCTAAACTTAACTCTAAATTTCAATGTAACAAACAAAACTTTGCCAAGATTAAACAAAAAAGTTTATTATTTTGAATCTGACAATTTAACAGAGTTAAATTTCTCTGTTTATTTCTTTGACAACCAGACAAAAGATGACTTATGGAATATATCAAAAAATTATACTTTGGAAATTTTAAACTCAACAGGAAATCTTGCACAAACTTTAAATTTTACTTTTGATAATTCTGCAAAATTGTTTTCAGCAGATTTAAACACAACAAACAAAACAATTTTTAAAGAAGGTTGTAATTATACAATTTTGGGAAATTTAGTGGATAATGCAAATAATACTGCAGAAGTAAATCTAACTTTTGAATTGTTGCACGATTTGAATTTGAGTGTTGTAAGCGATTTGAATTCAATTGTTAAAGGTTATCCATTTGAATTTAAAATAAATATCTCAAAATTGGGAAATTTAAGTGCAGAAAATGTTAATGTTACTTTGCAATTGCCATCTGCAATTAGTACAACAGATAATCTAACAAAATCTGCTGGAAATATAAACCAGAGTAATTCAAAATTGTTAAATTGGACTTTAAATGGAACAGAAAAGGGAACTTATACAATAAACATAACTGCTTCTTCAGCCGATGGAAGATTTAATAAAACAATACAACAAAATATTGTTGTCAAATACGGCAATTTAGTTGTTTCTTTAGATGAAGATAACACACCTTCTTCAAAATCTGTAAATTCTTCATTTGATGTGTATATCAAGATCAAAAACACAGGGGACTGGGCAGCTTTTATAAATAAAATTGAAATTAAAGTTTGTGGCACAAATAAAACAGCAGATACTTCAGAAAAAATAAATAATAACTCCATTAAATCCTATCATGCTTCAGGGTTTTCTTGTACTTCAACAGGAGATAAAAATATCTATGTGAAATTGTCCGGAGTAGAAAATTCCACAAGTCAATATTCTGATTTTAAAAAAATTGGTGAAATAACAATAACAAGTTCCTCAACGCAAAATAACGGAAATGTAAATGAAAATCCAACAATATATTATAGCATCTCCTTTGAGAAACTTGAAATAAACAATGTTGAAGTTTCTAAAATTGAAATTTTTCAAGGAGGAACAGCAGATTTAAAAGTTAGAGTAAAAAATACAGGAAATGCAACATTGCATAATTCTTATTTAAGTTTGTCTGGAATAAGCGAAGGTTATTATAATATAGACTATGACAAAGATAACAAGAGAGATTTAAGTCCAGGGAAAACACTTGATTTTGAAATACATTTTTCAATTCCAGAAGACTTTGAACCAAAAGATTACAATTTAACTATTAAATTTATATCAGATGAGTACAATAAGAGCAAAAAAATCACTCTTAAAGTGAAAAAAGTATCCTTGAAATTTCTTAATCTTCAAGATATTAACATTACGCAAGGAGAAGAGAAGAACATGAGTTTTAAAGTTAAAAATGTAGGAGAAGCAACTTTGCATAATTTGTATTTAATTTTAAGCGGAATTGATGAAAACTTATTTAAAATTACTGAATTAAAAATCAATCTCTCAAAAAACAGCGAGAAAACATATACAATCAGTTTCACAATTCCAAAAACAAAAGAAATAGGAGTCAAAGAATTAATTTTAAAAGCAATCTCTGATGAAAGAAATTTCACAGAAAAATTTAATTTGACAATTCTTCCTTGCGAAGAAGAGAAAATCAAAATAAACAAGTGTTATGAAAATTTGACATTTCAATTTGATAATCTGTTTAAAAAATTTGAAGAAGCAAAAAAGAAAGGAAAAAATATTTCATCTATTGAACAAAAAATAAATAATGCAAACCAGACATTAAACCAGATAAAAAATTATATTGAGCAAGGAAATTATATAGAAGCAAAAAAGTTAATAGATTCCTTAAAGGAAGATCTAAACTCTATTTTTAGTGAAATTGGTAATTTAAAAGAAAAAGGAGGTTTCCCATTCCTTATAATAGGTGTTATTGTTTTCGTTCTTATTCTTTTAGGAGTTATTTTATTTTATACCCTTATTCCAAAGAAAGGTTATCTTCCTGGAAAGGGATATATATTTGAGAGCAATAAATGTAACTTTGGAGAGAAAATAAAAAACATATTTAAAAAATTCAAAAGAAGAAAAAGCGAAGAAGAGATACTTAGAGAAAAGAAATTGGCGGAATGGAGAAGATATTATGATGAAAAAAGAAAAAAGCAAGAATGGTGAAAAAAATATGAAAACAGAAATATTAGAATTTATCTTTATCTCAGTCTTATTTTCTCTTGGTTTTCTTGTTCTCTACATAAGCAATGTAAATTTAAATTCAATAACTTTATTGCAAGCAAGCTTTATAAAAATATTTACTTTAGGAGTGCAGGAACATTCTGCCTTTGAAGTTTTCATTTCAACTTTTTCTGAAATTTTAACTGCAATCTTATCATTTATAATCTTTTGTTTTGCCTTGTCTTTTTTATCAGTAAGAAAAATTGGAAATCTAAGGTATTTCTTAATAATTCCTATTTTTCTGTCAGGAATTTTATTCAATTTTTCAATTTTATTTTTATTTTTTGGTTTTGGCCTTTTTGTTTCATGTTTGTATGTAATTCCACTTGGAGAAACTTATAAAAAAGAATTAAAAAAATGGAAGAAATTTAGAGTTGGAAGCAATGCTGTTAGCAAATCTTTGTTTGTCTTGTTCCTATTTATATTTTTGGGTTCATTTATTTCATTCTCTATAAATGACTCTTACAGGCAAGTTTTTCTAAACACAACAATTTCAAGCATAACAGATATTGTTAGTTCTGAAATTTCAAATTTTAACACTCAAATTGGCAATTCAACAAATGAAATCATAAGTCAAGTTGTAGAAAACCAAATGAAAGCAATAAGAGAGCAATATCCGAATTTAACAGAGGAGCAATATTTGCAGATAGAAACAGGGATAAGAAAAGATATAGAAAAGAAAATGGGTTCTTTAAAAGTTAATGAAGTAAATCTAAATTTAAGTTCTGTTATTTCTAAAGGAATTGAAAATTCTATATTATTAAATGCTTTTTTGGTCTGGTTTCCAATAATAATGAGTTTTACAATATGGGTTTTTCTTGAGTTTCTCAGGGGACTTCTGTTTTCTCCGATTTCCGGAGTTTTTTCTATGATTTTGTTTTCTGTTTTTGGATTTCAGGAAGAGTGAATTACTTTTTCTAATTTAAATCATAAAGTGTTCTATCGCCTTCATTAAAAACTACAATTAATAAATTTTTATTAATTTATTATGCCTAATTTCTCTACTCTTTTGAATTGGGCCTCTTTAAGGGATTAAATATGAAGCTTTGTATAATTGCTGATAAAGAGGATAAGGTAGCTCTCTACATTTACGAGGAAGCCAAAAAATTTAAAGAAATCTCAAATAATATTCTCGTGTCTATTGAAAAACTTTATATAGAAGGCAATGAAAAAATTGTATATAGGGATAAAGATATTACAGATTATGATTTCTGTATTTTGCATATTCCTTGCAATACTTTCCCATTTAGTTACTTGGCCGCTGGTATCCTGCACAATAAAAAAGTAATTTTAAGCCATGAGCCAAAAGCTTTTCTTTATCTCTCAAATAGAGCTCTTATGATAAAAGCATTTGAAAGAGCAAAAGTGAACTATCCAAAAACTTATCTGACTATGGCCCCTGAGGTTAGTAAAAATATTGTTAATAAATTTGATAAACTTGTTTTCAAACTTGCAGATGTTCACGGAGGAAAAGGTATAATGATAGTAAAAGATAAGTCTACGGCAAATGGATTGATAGATGCAATGTACACCTCATCCAAATCTTTCTGCATGCAAGAAGTAATTGAAGGGGAGGTTGTTAAACTTCTCGTAGTTGGCGAAGAAGTAATAGGTATAAAAGAAATTCCAAAACCAGGAGAAGATAGAAGCAATGTGGCTCAAAGTAGGATATACTTTAGACCATCTGATGAACTCATTGAAATTGGGAAAAAAATTGCAAAAGAAATTGGGGCTTTATGCTGCGAAGTTGATATAATAGAGAAACAGAACAAATACTATGCAATTGATATTAGCATAAATCCAAGTCTCTTAATGTATAGAGAGCTCTCTGGGAAAAATGTCGCAAATATTTTATTAAATTCTATGCTTGAGAAAAAAGAGGAAATGGAAGCAACATGGGAAAGAAAACTATGGAGAAAACTATCAAGACTTCTTCCATTGCCAATTCAAGAAAGGATATAATGATTCAGTTTTCACTATCAATGTAAATTATTTATTAATATATTTAATTATGGCAGATGAACTAAAAAATTTACCCGGAGTTGGAGAAAAAATTGCAGAGAAGCTGAAAGAGGCTGGTTATGAAGATTTAATGACTATTGCTGCTGCTTCTGTTGGAGAAATTTGCGATGCAATTGATGTTGGAGAAGGAACAGCGGAGAAAATTATTGAAAGCGCAAGAAATAGTGTTCAAATGGGTTTTGAAACAGCAGAAAATGTTTATGAGAAAAGGAAGCAGATAGGAAAAATTACAACCGGTTCAAAGAATTTGGACAATTTGCTTGGTGGTGGTATAGAAACAGGAGCAATTACAGAAGCTCATGGAGCTTTTGGTTCTTCAAAATCCCAGTTAGCTTTTCAATTGGCAGTTAATGTTCAATTGCCAAAAGAAAAGGGTGGTTTAGAAGGAACTGCTATATTTATTGATACAGAAAATACATTCAGACCAGAGAGAATAACTCAGATGGCTAAAGCCCTAAATTTAGATCCTCACAAAGTCTTAAAAAATATATTTGTTGGCAGGGCTTATAATTCAGACCATCAGATTTTACTTGTAAACAAAGCGAAAGATGTCTTAAAGGAAAGAAATGTCAAACTTCTTATTGTGGATTCTTTAACTTCTATGTTTAGGAGTGATTATTCTGGGAGAGGAGAATTGGCTCCAAGACAGCAAAAACTGAACAGACATTTGCATGAATTGCAAAAAATATCAGAAGTTTACAATTTAGCAGTTTATGTAACAAATCAGGTGATGGCTAATCCTGCTATAATGTTTGGTGACCCAACAACGCCTATTGGTGGAAATATACTTGGGCACGCAGCAACTTTTAGATTATATATAAGGAAAAGCAAAGACCAGAAAAGAATTGTAAAACTAATTGATTCACCTTGCTTACCTGATGCAGAAACAGTTTTTAGAGTGACCGAAGAAGGAATTAGAGATTAATATTTCACCATTAGAATTCTATCAAAGTATTTTCCGTTTTTCTTTAGACCATTTCTAACAACTCCAGCTTTTTTAAATCCAAGTTTTTTGTAAAGATTATAGGCAACTTTATTTTCAGCAAAAACTTCAAGTTCAACAATCTCAATTTTTAAGTGTTTCTTCGCCTCTTTAATCAAAAGTTCTGCTAATCTCTTTCCAATTCCTCTTCCTCTAATTTCTTTTCTTATAGCAATTCCTAAAACTCCAACATGACTTTCAGCACCTTTCTTTTTATTAATTTTTGCCAAGCCCATAACTTTTCCATTAACTTCAGCAACTAGAGCAACGGACTCTTTATTTTCAATTTTTTTCAGAAAATCTGTTATAAATTCAAGTCCTTCTTTTTTATTAACTTTCTTTTGTCTATTTAGATAAGCTCCCTCTTCAACAAGAGAATTTATATGTTCTTGTAAATCTTTAAAATCCTCAAACTTTATATATCTTATTCTAATAAAATCTCCATCAATCTTAAATTCTTCAACAATTTTTCCTGTAAACATAATTTTACGAGGTTTTATTTTATTAAATTTTTTATAGAAAGGGGTCAAAGTTTATCTACATGTTAAGGAGCAAATTATTACAGTGTAATAAATTTTCATACTTATTTTTCTTTTTTGATTTGTTCTTTACTTTTCCTTTCTAAAATTTTTGCTCTTTTTTTATCATCAAACTCAGCAGAAACAATCTGCAAATTTGAAGGTTGAATTGGAATTTGAACTTCTCTTCCATCAACTTTCTTTCTTTTTACATCTTCAAGATAGACAACAAGTTTTTTCAAATCAACTTTTGAGACTTTTGAAATTTTTCCTTTAAATTTCCCCCTCATCACTTTTACTTTATCTCCTTTCCTTAAAAGAAGACTCCTTATATTATATTTTTTTCTTAACTCTTTACTCAAGTTTGCATGCATAAATTTTTGTCTAATATGCTTTGGAGCATTATATCTGTATTTTCTTTGTTTTCTTGGTTGCTTGCTTTTAACCCAACTTATACTAAACAATTTTCTCATTTTATTATTTCATTAATCTGCATAATATTTTTTCTCTGTCTTTTTGGTTTTCTTAAAATAATCAATCTTTTTCTTGGTCCTGGAACAGAACCATCTAATAACAAATATTTTGTCCTTACAAGGCCATAACCTTTAAATCCGGACTTTTTATTAATTTCCTCTAAATTATCAGAAATTTTCAAAATTAATTTGTTGTATTCTGTTCTTTGATGAAAACCCATTTGCCCCGGCATTGGAACTCTCCAATCAATTTTTCTTGGGGTTGTTGACCCTATAGAACCTACTCTTCTAATTCCTTTTTTAGATTTATGATCCCTTAATTTAACTCCAAATCTTTTAATAACTCCTTGAGTCCCTTTTCCTTTTGTTATTGAAGTTACATCAACAAATTCGCCGGGTGAAAAGTAATCCTCAATTTTTAATTCTTTTCCAAACAATTCCTTTGCCTTATTCAACTCAAACTTGCAACCAAGTTCAAAAATTTCAGGAGTTTTCTTCTTTTTTGTTTTTCTAGGAAAAGTTGCCACTTTTATCCTAAATTCATCAAATTCTTCTGGTATTTTTCCATATTCTTCCGATTTAAATTTAATTTTCCTTTTTAAGTCTTTTTTAAACTCTTTTGGCAAATCTTTCAAATTAAAATATTCAGTAATCTTTTTTCCCTCTTTATAAAAAACAAGAGCAATTGGGTAAATTGGCGGGATTGAAAGAACAGTTGCTGCTCTTACAATTTCTTTTCCTTTTTCTATTGCTGAATATTGAACCATTCCAACTTTGTAGGCAGCAAAACCACCTAAGGAATCTCCTGTCCAAAAAGAGATTTTTGGATAGATTCTGCTCGCTCTTTTTCTAGGCCAGAATTGCAAACTTCCTCTTCTAGGTCCATGCGGTGTTGCCATTACTTATAATTATTTAAAAATAAGAATTAGTATTTTACCAAATCAGAGAACTGCCTCCTCTAACTAGAAGATTTTGTTCAACAACAAATTCTCAAGATTTATTACTCCATGCCCGCTTTTTCCCTTTATTTTAAATAATTTTGTATATGCTTCCTCTGAGAAAAATATTTCAACAAGAGAAGAATGCTTTTTATTAAGACCCTCAAATTTAAAAAATTCCTTTCCACAAATTTTTTTCATCACAATCCTTTCTAATCCAAAAATATTCAAAATGTTTTTAAAAAATCCTATTATCTTCTCTTTTGTGTTTTCATAATTCTCTATTGTATCAAAAAATGCGAAATTCAGTTTGGTATAATTTAGATAATAAAAGAATTGTTTTTTTGCTGTTGTATTTTCAAGAGCTTTGTATAATGTAAGTGGAATTTCATTATATAGCAAACCAATATTTTTTATTTCTGTTTTCGGAATTTTTTCAGTCAGATAATAAATTTCATAAAGTTTTTTTAAATTAACAGGTTTTGACACAAACTTAGAAAAAGCTTCTTTTGGAATAAGTTCAGAAATATCTCTGCTCTCAAGCAAATTTATTGGTATAAATAGCGGAACAAAAATTTCCTGTGCTTTGAATTCCTTTTTCAAATTCTCTATAATTTCTTCCTTTATTTTAGAAATTTTTTCAGCGCAAGTTGGCAAGTAAATATTTTTTTCTTTTATAATCCCTTTTTTTATTTCTTGTTTTATTTCTTCTTGAATCTTCTCTTGATCAGGTCGGATATTAGAATCTTGTTTGAAAATTAATTTTTCTTCTTTTTTTGAAATGTTTTTTATTAAATTAATTGCCCTCTCTACCAATCCATTCCTTAAAAATTCTTTCTCTAAATCTGCAAAAACAATTCTGCATGTTTTTCCATTACAAATCACTGTTTTAGCAATTGGAATTTCAACTTTTCCGAAAAACTCGCAAGGAAAACTTATTTCATAAGAAGGAACATAAAAATCTCTAATCCCTAATTTATATTCTCTCAGAAATCCCTTTAATCCCTCTATAACTCCTAAAACAAATTTTGATAACTCTTTATTTCCAGAAAATGTTATGTACAATCTGTTTGCAGAATAAGTTGAAGAAACAAAATATTCTGATTTTTTTAATTTACTTAAAATCTCTAAGAAAACTTTTTCATATATATCATTAGATAAAATTATTGTTAATTCTAATGCGCATTCCATAAATTAAGAACAATAAACTAATTTTATTCTGAAAGCATAGGATAATAAGTTCTAAAATTTTCAGATAATTTTACTAATTTCATTAAAGTACGTTCTAAATGTTTTCCTTTCCCATAATTCCAGTTAATTGAATTCAAAAAATTCAATAATTATTTCCTCCAATAAACTAATTTTACCAAACTTGTATTAGAAATTGTTCTTACTCCTGTAATTGTAGAAGTTCCAGTATTAATTCCTGAAATTGAAATCTCCTGCCCTGTTAAATTGTATATTTTTTCTTCCAACCTTTTTCTTGCATCTTCTTCCGCTTCTTCTATTGTATTAAAAACACTTCCATAACCAACAATACCAGGGACTTTCAAAGAATAGATTAATTTGCTATCATTTGAACCAGAAATTCTATCTGTTTCATTTATCCCTAAAAATATTTGAATTTCATTTGTACCATTAGAAACTGTTTCCCTTGGAATAGAAATCATGAAAGGGTCTCCAAGTTTCTCATATTCACCATATTTTGATAGATTATAAATAGTTAAATTTTCAGATGTTGAGTTTGTTAAGATAACTAAATTTGTCCAATAATCAGCGGAGTAAGAAGTAATCTTTGCATCTAAAATTTCTGTTTCATTTTTCTTATCTAAAATGCAAGTTCCATTTGTGCAATTTTTCTCAAAAGTTAGAGAAAATTCTCCATAACCAAACTCAGTTCCTGTTTCATTGTAATTAAATTCTATGTAAGAATCATTGTAAAGAAGATTTCCTCCTATGCTAACATTTCCTTCAACACTGACTTTTTGAGTTGTATAACTTATTGAAACAATTGATTGAGCAATGTTTCTATAAATTTCTTGCAATTCGGAAGCATTCTGGCTCGCATAATATTCTCCATTTCCGCAGTCTGCTATTGCACTTAATGTTGTGTTTCCCATCTGGCAGTTTGCTATTGGTCCAAAACCTATTGAATGTACTGTTGCATTTAAATCATTGTGTAATCTGCAACTTGAAAAATTTGCATTCTGGATTTCACAAGAACAAGAACAACTTTGTTGACAACAAGATTCACAAGTACAATCACAAATATTCTCACAACAAGTTGGTTGTGAATGACACCACCAACCAGACCAGGAATAACAACCGCAACGCCCACAACTTTGGTCAGTAGGGCAATCGCAATTTGCTCCAGTATCTGGGTTTGCATTGCAGCAATAAGTACAACCATAACAATTTCCTCCATCCCAAGGACCAAACCCAGAAGTTCCTGTTCCTTCACAACCACAACCATAACATGAACATTTATGTGAAGGAATCCCATCCGTCATCATAATCACAAATTTCTGTCTTGAAGAATTGCTTTCTGTTTGCAGAATTTCATAGGCTTTATTTTCTGCGCAGCAAATACAGGTTCCACCATCTGCTGTATAACTATCAATAGTAGAATTTAAATAAGCTGTGTCATTAGTTAGAGAAGTATAATTTGAAATTTCAGAATTAAAAGAAACTAAAGCAACTCTATTGCCAGAGGTATTTAAAATTATATCAACAAATTCTTTATCTAATTGTTTTGCCAAATCTATTCTTTGACTTCCGGAAGGGCAATCACTATTGTTTTCAACACATTGAGCCATACTTCCGCTCAAATCAGTTATTAAAACAACATCTGCATTTCCAACTTCCTGTTCTGTAAATGTGATTGATTTCATCCCTAGCCTTATAGGAATTGTTAATTTTGATATATTGTAATAACTTAATCCGCTATTTGCTATAGAAGAACTAATATTTGAATTGTTCAAAGAAATATTCACTTCTCCGACTTCATTGCTTTCAAAGACAGTAGCATTTGCAATTGTTAAAAAAATACTTCCTCCAGAGATATTGTTGTAATAATGCAAATATATATTTATGTTGGTTAAATTTCCAGGAATATAAAACCCGTCATAAAGATTTATAATTCCCTCTATCCCTGGAAAATTATATCTCTCTATTCCTGATTCTTTTTCTTCAAAAAGTTCAGTTGTGTTATAATTTACCCTTAAAAATCCTCCTCCAAGATACATCTTACTCAAATTTAAGGTATTAAAAACAATCTCTATATTATTGTTTCCCTTTCTAAAATTTGATATATTAACAGAAGATTTGATGTTTGCACTAAAGTTTCCATCTGATGAGTTTAAAAAGAAATTCCCGGAAAAATTATTGTTAACAAACAAAGAGAAGTTGGAACCAGAAGAAACTTCTAAATAAGCTGAAGTTATATTCTCAGCATTTTCTGGAATATATAAATTGAAACTTAAGTTTCCCTGCCCGACAAAACCTCCGAAATATAAATAACTTGCTCTTTCTGTTTCAATTCCGCTTAAGTAACTTCTCGCCATATAACCATATTTCGGTTCTTCTGAACCATAAGTGTTCTCAATTAAACTTGAGACAACAATTTTATCAGAAGTATTTGTGTAATTTCCAACAATAAAATCATTTCCAACAGATAAACTAAAATTTATATTTTTTAGAATTTTGACTGAGTTTGCCATTTCTTTTGTTATATTTTCCGCTATTTCTTTTTCTACTGTATTATTTTCATCTTTGTAGCGAGCAAAAAAAGTTAAAATTAAATTCAGGACGGATAATTCTTGCTCATCTTCTGTTATGTTTCCGTTCAAAATTAAATTTTCTATTGTTTTGCTTTGAGTTGCGGCCTCAGAAACTTTTAATTCCGCAAGAGAATTTAAAAAATCATTTGCAATAAGTTTTTGTTGTTCATATCCCCTCTCTTCGTAAACTTCAGGAACAGAAAAAAGATAAAAACTTGAAATTAAAACAATTAATAACAGAGAAATTCCAATAATAATATCCAAAGAAAAAACAAGACCCTTAATCATAATTGAACACTAGAATCTGAATTGAAACAATTGAACCATTTAAAATTGAAATTCTGTCAACTTTCATAATTGATGAAGTTTTTTCTGTATTTTTTCCAAAACTATAAATTGGGGTTGTATCATTAAAAATTGTAAAATTGTAATCATTTTTCAAACCAAGCAAAATTAAAGATTTCTGGTAACCGATTTTTTCCAAACTTTTGAGTTTATTCCAGTCAATTCTATTATCTTTTTGCAAACCAATAATTTTTACATTTGTGCTATTCCAGTTTTCAGGATAACCTTTATTAAAGAAAATTTCACTTAATTTATATGCCTCCTGAATCATTTCATTTTTTTCTCTAATTTCATTCAACTCTTTTGCACTGTTTCCAACTTGAGTTAAAAGTATTGCAAGAATTAAAATGAAGATTGCAGCAGATATTAGAAAATCAAAAGAAAGAGCCTGACCTTTTAATTTCTTATATATTTCCATAATAGAAAATATTTTTCATTTAACTTTGTTAGCACTTATATATTGGATAAAAAATTCAAAGAAGATTTAGTTTTATAAAATTTTTATACAAAGATTTGAAATAACTATTTTATTGGTATTGAATAAAACCTACCGATATATTTTAATATTTATTATTAAAACCTACCGATATATTATGAAAAAAGATGAAATATTGAGAATATTGATAGATTGGAATTTTTGGGGAAATTATAAAGATGAAAGTATAGAAAGGAAAGAATATTTAAAGAAATTGAAATCTTTAATGAAAACCGGAGAGATAGTAGTTGTTAAAGGTGTTAGGAGAGCTGGAAAATCCTTTTTCTCTTTACACGCTCTAAAGGAAAAAAATTCGGGTATGTTAATTTCGATGAGGAAGAAATTTGCAATGTTAAATTTGATGAAGTTGCTTGCTTTCTGGTGTGATTTTTAGATTTTATAGAGAAAGAAGTTGGGTTGAGCAAATAAAATAATTAGTGCTGAGTATTTGAGTTTGCTTATTAGTTAGTGATTTTACTCTTTTAAAATACTTATTATCTTTTCTGTAACTTCATTAATTTTTTCAACTTTGAGAGTGTCTACTTTGTAAAGTATAATATGATAATCTGCAGTAAAAATTCTGTGAGGTCCAATATTGCTACTTTGTTTTAGAGATCCTTCTACAAAATCATAATCTTCTAGCGGAATTGCATATTTATCTCTAATTAATTTGCTTGTAATTTGACAAAGAATTAAGTCGTCTCCTTCTAAATTCGCAAGCAGGTCTTCTTTTAGCTTGCGTTAAATCTGAGAAAGGAAAGGGAACTACTACGACATCTCTTTTCACAAATCTCTCCATGCTTCATTTTCTTCTGGCAATAACCAATCTCTCCCTAATGATTTTTCACTTAAAAGTGCAGTTTCCATTTTTTGTTTTATACTTTTCTCTCTTAAAAATCTTAGGAAATCCAATACTTCTATTAGGAGAAGATATTGGCTGTATTTTACGAATCTTTCAAATATTTATTTAACTGGCCTTAGAAGTGTCATTTAAACAAGAAATATTCTATTTTATTGTTCAACAATTAATTATGTCAAAAGAAAAAGAATTCGAAATAAATAAAAATAAAGATTTCTCAAAATGGTATTTGAAAGTTTTAAGAAAAGCTGAAATAATTGATGATAGGTTTCCGGCAAAGGGTATGTATGTCTACAGTTGGTATGGATTGGATTTAATAAAGAAATGCATAAGTATTTTGGAGTTGTTACTAAAAGTCCATAAACATAAAGAAGAGAGATATCCAACATTAATTCCTTATTCTGTCTTTATGAAAGAAAAGAAGTTCTTTGAAGGATTTCAAGGAGAAGCCTATTTAGTCACAAAAACATTAAAAAAAGAATTAGATGAACCTCTTATTCTAAGACCAACAAGCGAAACAGCAATGTATTATATGTGGTCTATGTGGATAAGAAGTTATGCTCAATTACCATTGAAAATTTTTCAGACAGTAAACATATTCCGGTGTGAATCAAAAATGACAAGACCTCTACTAAGGTTGAGAGAAGTTATATTTTTTAATGAGGCCCACACAGCTCATGCAACAAAGGAAGAGGCAGAAGAACAGATAAAAGAAGCTATAGAAATTTATAGAAAATTTTTTGATGATTTATTGATACCTTATCTCATAATTAAAACTCCAAAATGGGATACATTTGCAGGGGCCTTGTACAATTATGATTTTCTCACTGTATTACCAGACGGGAAAACTTTGGAGCTAGGCTCAGTAATTAACTTAGGACAGAATTTCGGAAAAGCTTTTGATATAAAATTCCAAGATAAAGATGGTAAAAAAAAGTATGTCTGGCAAACCTGTTACGGAATCGCTGAAAGAGTAGTAGGTGCATTGATTTCTATTCACGGAGATAACAAAGGTTTAAGACTGCCTTTTGAAATAGCACCTATTCAAATAGTGATAATACCAATTCTAAAAAAAGATGAAGAAAAAGAAATTCTTAACTATTGCGAAAATATAAAGAATAAATTATCTAAATTTAGAGTATTGTTGGACGAAAGTGAAAGAACTCCTGGAGAGAAATTTAATATTTGGGAGTTAAAAGGTGTGCCGATTAGAATTGAGATAGGTCTTAGAGAAGTTAAAAATAATGAAATAACAATTTCAAGAAGAGATATAAAAGAAAGAATAAAATTGAAAATTAACGAATTAGAAAGAGTAGAAGAAATAGGAAAAGAAATAACAAAAAATTTAAAGAAAGAAGCAAAAAAATGGTTTGAAGGAAGAATAAAATATGCGGAGAATCTAGAAGAACTTAAGAAAAATATTAAAGAAGGTTTTGTTAAAATTCCTTTCTGTTCAATAGATGAAAATGGTAAAAAATGCGCTGAAAAATTAAAAGAAATTTGTGAAATAGTAGGGACTCTGTATCCAGAAGAGAATAAACCAATAAATAAGAAGTGTTTGGTTTGTGGTAAAGAAGCAAAAGTATATGTTTATGCTTGCAGAAGTTATTAAATATTGTATTATTTACCATCTTGTTGTTAGAGGTTATGAAGATAAAATTATGTGGGGGAGTGACGAACCTTATGGATTATCTTATAGTGATGAGTTAGGTTATGTGAAAAATAATAGAAATCTATCCATCAAGCAAAAGGAAAAACTTTTAAGTAAAAATGCTATCCGGTGGTTTAGATTATGATGATACTTAAGCAATCTGTAAAAATAAGAAGGCAGCAAAATCTGTTTATATTATTTGATACAGAAACTGAATTACTTCATGAAACAAATAAAGTTGGTTATGAAATAATAAAACTACTAAATGGGAAGAATCAAAAAGAAGACATTCAACGAGCTCTTATCTCTAAATTTAAAGATATAGGACCAGATAAGATAAAGATGGATGTAGAGGAATTTATAAAAAAACTTGAGATTAAAAATTTAATAGAGATTATTCCAGAAAAAGTGACAGAAAAAATATGGTTGTTTAAATCAGAGATAGGATGTTTTACCTATTACATAGATGATGAGAAAAAAGTGCTCATAGATGCTGGTGTCCTCGTTAGGAAACCTGTAGATTTAATTGTTATTACCCATTGTCACTTTGATCACATTCTTTTCCTGAATGAACTAAAGAAAATCAATAAATGCGAAATTGTTTGCAGTAGAAAAGAAATGGAAGCTATTGAAAAATTAAACGAAAAAGTTTTGCTCGAGAAAAGTCCGAAAAAGTTGATTTCAACGAAAGTTGATAAGGTGGTAAAGGAAGGCGATGTAATAACCACTGGCAAATTCAATTTTAAAGTTCTCGAAACTCCAGGCCATACAGATGGCTCGATTTCTCTCTTTGAAGAAAAAGCTAAAATTCTTTTCACAGGAGATGCATGGTTCGGGAAGAATTACCAAGGCAGATGGACTTATCCTAGTGGGTCTAAAATTGAAAGTGAAAGAACTTTGAAAAGATTAAAGAAATTGAATCCAAAAATCTTGTGTCCTGGACATTTTGATATTGTTTATTTCTGAGGAGATATAAAATTGAAAGCATTTTTTAAAAAATCTGTAAAATTTCTTTTGTTATCCCAAAGAGGTCTTATTTTTTTGAAAACCTTTCTAACTTCTTTCCAATCTGGATATTTGCCAAATTTCAATTTCAACTCGGAATGGGAAAATACTAAACAAGGTATGCACTCGGAAAGCTGCCAGTAAAAATTGTTTTTGAAATCCTTCAAGTTCTCTTCCTCTATTCTTATCTTCAACTTTCTCGTAATTTCCTAAAAGTGCAGGTGGAGTAATTCCTCTGCAATTGTAGCTAGATAATCGGGTTTATTAAAAAAACAGTAATTTCATTTTTGTAATTATCATATCTTCCAGCCCAAACGCAACAAACATGGCATCTAAAGCTTCATAACTTATAAAATCTCCTAAAAAACTCTTGATACCAATATTTTTCCTGTTGGTGATTTGTATTTAACGACATATGTTCAGTTTCAAAAATTATAAAAAGTTAAAGTTTTATTTATTATTTATGAAAATTGAAACCAAGATTAAGGAATATATAGAAGAAGCAGAAATCCTAACTTTTAATATTCTGAAAGATTTTAATCTAACCTCAGAAAAATCTTTGCGGGTTATTTTATCAAATATGGTGAAGAAAGGAACAATTCTTTCTCCAAAGAAAGGCGTTTATGTTTCCAAAAATTTTGATCCTTTTAAAATTGCAACAATGTTGGAACCTGGATATATATCTTTAACTGCTGCCCTTTATTATTACCATTTTATTTCTGAATATCCTTTTACAATATACATTGCATCTGAAAAAATTAGGAATTATAAACTCGGCAATTACGAACTTGTCTATTTTAAAGCTATAAATTTCAAATATGTAGATGTTGAAAATAAGGTTGCGTTTCCAGAAAAAGCAATTTATGATTCCTTAAAATACTACAAAATAGTTCCTTTCAAAAAGACTTTAGAAGCTATTTATCATGCAAGGAATATAAATTGGAATAATTTTATAGATCTCATTTCTAAAGAAAAATCTTCTTTTTTTCAGAGATTGGGCTATTTGCTTTCTATTATGCCTAAAAAAAATAAAAAGATAGAAAAAATAATAGATTTTTGTAAGGAAAGAATAAATAAGAAGTCAAAGATTTATTTGTATGGAAGAATTAAAGGAGTATTTATTAAAGAATGGAATATTATAGATAACCTTGGAGAAAAAGAACTTTTATCATGGTGGAAATAGTTTTTAGTGAGGAAGAAATAAGGAGATATTCGGCAAGAGCCGGGCTTGGATTTAATTTGATAGTAAAAGAAGCTTTTCTGTTCTCGGTAAAGGGTAAAGTTTGTAGGTCTAGGAAAGGGTGTTTGGATCTGGAGAGGAAAGATGCTTTTTTAAAATAATGAATATTTTTCGAGAATAATTTTTGTAACTTCTTTTGTTGCATTTTCTAGAGTGTCAACATTTTTGTACAAGATAATTCTATCCTTATATCTTTTAGCTAAATTTTGGTATATTACTCCTCTTTTTTCGAAAACTTTTATATCTCTTATGGAAACTGTCTCTCCACGTGTTTTAATTCTCTTTAACTGTATTTTTCGCGGAACTATTAGAAGGAAAGTTAAATCAGGTGTATACAAATTTTTACATAAACACTCTAGCCAGTTATATATTTCTTCTGTTTTCTTATCTGGGTAATCTTCTAGGATCTTTGGTATTTGACATGCAAAAATACTATCTATATGTCTTTCCTTCAAAATTATGTAATCCTTTTTGATAAAGGGTCTTATTTCTATTTCGTCTTGAAAATATAAATCAGAAATAAGTATCATAGTTTCTGTTATCGATGTGGGTATATTTAGTTTCATGTGTATAAACTTATCTCTTGAAAGAAGCTCTTTTATATAATCTCCAATTGGTGAATTAGAAAATTCTTCAATACTTTTTACATCATAACCAATCTGTAAGAGATTAAGAGTGACTCTTCTAAGCAATTCTGTTTTTCCAACACCATCTTGACCTTCAAATGTAACTAAAATACCTCTTTTTCTCATATCTCAAAAACCCCAGAATTTCTTCAAAACATTTTTGACATTATCTGTTATACGGTATTTGTTTAAATCCTCATGAGATACCCAAACGTAGCTAGAATGTTCACTTAGTGTTATTTGAGAGATATCTTCTACTTCGACATGAAAGTTAAATTGCCTTGTCTTCTTTTTGCTTTTAGAAAGATAGTCAAAGTATCCTAAATATTCTTTGATACCTCTTATATTCATCCCTGTTTCTTCTCTAGTCTCTCTATACAAAGCTTCTAATAATGATTCGCCTTCTTCTACTTTGCCACTAGGTAACTCATAAATGCCACCAAGAAATTCGTCTCTTGGCCTTTCAAGTAAAAGAACATTTAAGCATTCATTAGCAATTACCGCAGCTACAACATATCTAGAAATACTATCTTTTAAAGCTTGTGAAACTAACCTATCCACGAACTTTCTATCTATCATATTAACTCTTTATAATTTTGTGTAACCTTTTCTAGGGCCCTTAAATACAAATCAATAATTTCTTTGTCAGAATCCTCATGCCATACAGGTAATTTAAGTGATGTTTCATGAAATTTTTCAGCAGTGGGAAAATCTCCACGTTTATATTTAATTTTCCCTTTATATTGTGTAAATAATTCTCCAGGGTTTTGAAACAGAGGGTGATAATTGACTGGACACGTAGAGTTAGGTCTATCTAGTTCTTCACAACCTTCAGCTTTTAGCGCCTCATAAAACTTATCAATTGGGATGTTATAAAGCTTTTCTGAGAGATAATGAAATACAAATGCATACCATGACGGTTCCATATAATCTTTAAATTGTGGGGGTCTAAGACACGTAAATTCAGAGATTTTCTCTAATATATATTTGGCATTTTTTCTTTTTCCTCTAAGTACTTTTTCAAGATTTTCAAATTGTTTACTAGCAATAGCAGCAGCTAAAGGATGGATTCTTAATTTAAGACCCATTCCTGTAGTAGAATACCTGTAAAGTTCATATGCCGAAGGTATTTCTTGTTTACATCTTTTATTGTAATGCCCCAATAGTAAAGCTCTGTAATAAATTTCTTCATTATTTGTTAGGAGAACACCTCCCTCGCCTGCTGGTATAAGTTTTTGTGCTTGTAAACTAAATACAGAAACGTCACCGAATGTCCCAACTTTTCTATCCTTATATTTTGCACCATGAGCATGAGAAGCATCTTCAAATAATAACAGATTATACTCTCTTGCAATTTTTTCTATTTCTTCCATTTCACATGGAATGCCCCACATATGCGTAACAACAATAGCTTTTGTTTTTTCTGTAATTTTTTCCTCTATTTTATTAGGATTTATATTGCCGCTTTCATCACAATCAACTAGAATAGGTATAGCGCCAGTAAAGAAGAGGGGTGTTACTGTTGCAAAGAAAGTATAAGTCGGACATATAACTTCATTTCCCTCTTTAAGACCAGCAGCTATATACATCGAATATAATGCGGTAGTTCCTGAATTTGTGAGTAAAGCATACTTTCTATTGTAGTATTTTTTAAACTTCTCTTCTAATTCTTCAATTATTCCTGACCTATTATAAATAGAAATTGATTTTTTTAATTGTGATAATACAGATTCCTCTGTAGCTTGTGTAATTACAGGCCATCTATAATGTGGAGGTTTTATGTTTACTATCTTATTTCCACCCTTAATAGCTAACTTTGACATCTTTCCACCTTTTTCTCTAATATCTCCTTTGGAGATACATAACATCCGTTTCGTTTTGAAAGGTAGCAGGCTTCTATAAAACTCATATGTTGTAAGTGATAGTCTGGATTACTAAAATTTTCTCTTTCACTATTTATAACTCTACAAAAGTAATCTATTTGATTAATAGCTGCTGTAGGCCATGCAACATCTCTACTTAAAGATTCAACTACTTCACCATCACTTTTCTTTCTCTTAATTTTCCCTCTTTCAACTTCAATTATACCTCTACTTCCGATTAGTTTAATATATTCACTCTTTGGAGGATAATATCGAGAAAGTACGAGATTTCCGTATAATCCTACACCATAACTAAAAAGAATTGTGGCTGTATCTTCAGCTTTGTAGTTAATTTCTGGACAAGCTTTTGTGGAAAATTCAGCATGGACTCTATCTGGAAGTCCAAAATACCAAATAAGTATATCTATTATGTGATAACCCATATCTATAATACATCCACCACCAGCCCTCTTTCTATCTCCTCTCCATCCTATGTAAGGTTTTTCTATAAATAAACTGTATTTAGCTTCTATGAAAAATGGTTCTCCAATTTGGTCTTTGAGTTGGAAGAATGTCGTATAAATTGGATTAAATCTTCGTTGAGCTACTATCATTAATGTTGTTTCATATTTTTCAGCCAAATCTCTTAAGTAAAGAGCTTCCTTTAAACTACGAGCAAAGGGCTTTTCTTTTAATACATGAATACCATGTTTAAATGCTTCTTCGGTTATAGGTTTATGAGTATCATGAGGCGTTGCTATAACTACAAAATCTAAGGCCTCTCTTGATAAGAGTTCCTTATAGTTCTCATAAGCATTAACCTTTAGTTTTTCTTTCCACACATCAAGCTTTTTTCTATCACTATCGCAAATCGCCTTCAATGTGGCAAATTGAGAATCCACAATTCCTGGTATCCAATCTTCTATACCTTGGTGTCCTAAACCTATTACAGCAGCTTTATAGCGTTTCATGTTAAAAAATGGGAAACTAAATATATTTGTTAAAGATATAGGTAAGCCTCTATAAAAATACTAAGATAAAAAACTTTAAATAGTCTTTAAGTAATCGTATATGACAACCTTAAACTCAAAATTAACAACAAAAACTAAAATTTCTTAATTATCAGAGATATTTACCACTCTTATTTTTTTCTGATCAACTCTTATGTTTCAGATATATCTCTCCTTCGGAGTTCTCCAATTTAGAACCCTCTTTGGTTTGTTGTTGTAATTATCAACAAACCTACCAACTTCTCTGATAAACTCTTCTAAATTATTAAACCATTTCTTCTTAAGAGGTTTTTTAAGGGTTTTAAACCATCTCTCCATCTTTCCATTACATTTGGGGTTGTAAGGTTTTGTTCTTCTATGCTTGATTCCTTTTTCTTCTAAGAACTTGTTGTAGAACTTTGACACAAACTGTTTTCCGTTATCTATTAAGACTTTGGTTTTCTATTATATTTGTGGCTAACATTTTTCAACTTTATACACATTATATGTTACCAACGTGCTTATAAATTGCAATTAGCAAACTGAGTAAAGCTTGAGAGAGGTTTAGAAGTATTAAACTTCAACCCTAAATTTTTTTTAGAAGAAAGTTTTTGAAAAACCAAACCGACGGTCATAGATTTATTAATGATTAGTTACAATTATTTTTCTTTAACGAAGTATCTTACGAAAAATATTCTCTGAAATGGTTTTTTTTGGAAAAATATCTACTTCTAATGCAAATAGACAATTGCCGTATAAAATCCGAAAAATTATTTATATGTGCACAGTCATAATAACATGAAAATATTTTCCTTTAACCCAACTTTGACACTTTTAGATCTCTCTTAAACTCTAAATAAAACTCAACTTAAACTAAAATTTTCGTCCTTACATTTTTAAGAATAATGGGAATTTAGAAGGGTTTACACCCAAAGTGTTAAAGTTGAGTTTTTACACAAAATCTGTATATTTTTCTGCTAAAATAAAGCCTTCATAGCAGTTCTGTCAGCTTATTGTCAGTAAGTCTTGAGAATTTAAGAAAAAAACGGTATTATGAGATGTGTAGAAAATAGAAAAATGCTTGGTGAAATTAAAGAAATATTGTCTTCACTGTATTATAGAAATCCAGCAGAATTAGAAGAAAAAATAAGAGAAGTTTTAAAAGCTTATGGAGTAAAAATGGATAAGATTGTAGTTACAGGAGAGACAAGAAATTTAGCTATTTACTTCTTTTACGATAATAAAGTGAGAATTTATACGCCTTTTCAAAAATTTGAAGAAAACCCGGTATTAAGAAAAATCCTTCCCGTTAAGATGCTTCACAAAAAGTTTGTTGTATTTTCTACAATAAAAAAATTTGAAGAATTTTTATCTTTGCCGAAAGTTATATTAATAAATCCTTACATAATAGAGAAATATCCCATACCTCGGCTATCTTTGGGTGTGTCAATCTTAGCCTCTTATTTAAGAAAATATCAAAAGGCGCAGGTGTTGATACTTGATACACAATTAGGATTAAAAGCCGTAGATATAGAAAAGAAAATAATACAAATACGCCCAGATATTATAGGAGTTTCGTGTCCTCATGGACAAACCCCTCTTGTTATAAAGATTTTGGACAGAATTTACAGACTTAAAAGAGAGAAAAAATGGGATGGTCTAGTTATAATTGGTAATTTTATCGCGGCTTCTTTTCCAGAATATTTTCTTAAAAGATATCCAAATATACTCATTGCGCGAGGAGAGGGAGAAAATACAATGGTTGATTTGATAGAATTTGTAAAAGGCAAAAAGAAATTAGAAGAAATTTCTGGTATAATTGCTAAATACAAAAATAAAATTTTGGTTACACCAGTAAAACCAATAAATATGGATGATTTACCTCCACCAGCTTCTGATACTGTAGAAAAACTCGCTGAATTGAGAGGTGCGTTAACTCATGAATGGAATAGAGGATGCTTTTGGCAATGCACTTTTTGCCCAAGACATCATAAACCAAAATGCTTTAAGGGTATGTCTCCAAGGGTAATAATTTCGCAGCTTAAGTATTTCAATAGTATTATGAACAAGTTTTCTAAGTTATCTAGACATCTTTATATTGCAGACGAAGAGACAATTGGTGGTGTCGATGAAAGTGAAACAAAAAGATTAATAAAAATTGCAAAAGGAATTATTAGAAATAAAATTAAGATTTCTTTTGATGTTTACACCAGAATTGATCAAATTTATAATCTTAAAATGCCAAAAAAGTGGCATGTTAATAGGATAAAAATGTGGCATCTTCTTAAAGAAGCTGGTCTTGCAAGAGTTTTTGTGGGAGTAGAGTCTGGTTCCAAAACTCAGTTGATGAGATATGGGAAAGGTATAACACCAGAGCAATCGGTGATGGCAATTAGGTTACTTAGTTGTATCGGAGTTGGTTTCAGATTAGGTTTTATTATGTTCGATCCGCTTATGAGTATGCAAGAATTAATCGAAAATATACTATTTCTAGAAAGGGATGATGCTCTGATGAAAATAATTAATCTAAAGAAGTGTACTTTTAATGATTTATTTAATCTTATTCATGATAAAAAGTTAGTAGAAAAGAATAAACTCGGAGACCCTCTTTGTACAAGAGTCTCATATATGCTTGCCCAGTTGGAGGTTCTCATTGGGTGTAATTATATAAAGTTGCTCAAAATAGCGGAAAAGAAATACAAAAAGAAATTAATAATAGGTAAACCAGACATGAGAATAGGGAAAATAAAAGTGAGGTATTTAAATCCAAAGATAGGTTTGCTCGCAAAATTTTCTCAAGAATGGATAGACAGAAATTTTGAGCTAATGTATGCAATAAAAGGTTTACGTAAAACAGCAAGAAATAATGAAGAACGCAAATTGTTTGAACTCATGAAAACTCATAGAAAACTTAGTTTAGATTTTATTAAATCAATGGTGTTGATTGCAACAAAAAATAAAAAGTTGTTTAAAATTCCTAAAATAATTAAGTGCCATGGCTACTTAGAAAAGTTTTGGAACTTAATGGAAAAAAATTCGTTGAAGGAAAGTTTAAAAAAGTGTCTTGAGATATTTCTTCGAATCATGGAAGTAGAAATTGTTGACAAAAGTTCCAAACTCCTTCAACAACGTGAGATTAACGATACAAAAGATGAAAGACTTAAGAAAGCTATTCAGAGATGGAAAATCTACAATTCCAGTTCTAAAATCATTGATGAATGATCACTTAACTTCTTTTCCCTTACGGTATGATCATAATAACAACTCTTAATTCTGTTTTCTAAATCTTTTGAAACAAAAAGATGATCGAATCTATATCCATCTCCTTCTTTTCCAAACCAACTATAATCTTGATGAGAATTAACTTTCCTAAACGCGTCAATTAGTCCTATTTCAGTGAATTTTTCATAAAATTCATACTCCCAATTCCCAAAAATAGGATATTTTGGAATATGATAAGGGTCAATAACGTTTAAATCTCCTCCAATAATAAGTCTCGAAACTTTAACTTTATTTCTAATTTCATCCAAGGTTTTCATTACACTGTTCTGAAATTTTCTTTTATTTACATTTCTCTTTTCTTTTGGACCTCGAGAAGGTACGTAGATACCAAAAAATTTTCCTTTAATATCTCTATACTTAAAGTAAATTCCTTTCATCCTATGTGGTAAAAACTCTGTTCTAGTCGGTATTTCACAAGTTTCAAAAATACATGCAATTAAAATAAAATAATCATCCTCAGGGAATTCGTAAAATAAATCATAATCTAAATACGAAAATCTTTCTTTGAAATATCTTAAACCACTGGAAGATTTCAATTCCGTAAGGAGTATTAGGTGTGGTTTTAATTTTTCTATATATCTACATTGTTTCGTTGCTCTTTGGTAAGAAGGGTTCCTTACATTCCAATTCAATATTCTCACAATTTTTTCTTCCATTTCAAACTTATTTCCAAAGTATTTATCAAGGAATAATTGTTTACTCATTTTTCACCTTGATGTCGGAAAATGTTTTTCTTATGAATTCTATTTCCTTCTTTGTAAGACATACTTCTTTAACTGAAAAATTTTCTTTGACTTGTTGCTTATTTTTGAAGCCGACAAATACAACACTTTTATTGGAGCGAGAAAGACAAAATCGGAGTGCCAGATGAATGTAGTCCTTTACGGAATTACAATTAAATTTCTCTCCCAAAATTCTTAATTTAGATGAAATTATTTGGATGCCTTCTCTAGTAAACCAAAATTTTCTACTTCTATGGTCTTGATCGCTAAATTTTGGTGGATTATCAGGATTGTATTTATTAGTTAACAACCCATGTGCCAACGGCTCGTAGATTACAACTCCTATATCCCTTTCTTTCGCCCATTTAAAAATATCTATTTTGTAATCGCCTATATCTCTATCAAGCATATTATACTTAACACTAATGACATCTGGGTCTATGAGTTCTGCTAAATAGAAAAATCTATCAAAAAGTTCTTCGGTGGACATTTTTCTAATCTTTCGATAAGGCAAAAATTGGTGAGGTCCTCTCAATCCAATAAAATGTACCAGGCCTTTCCTTTTAAATTCTTTCATTTGTCTAATAGCTTTAGAGAGGTACTTATCTTTGGGACCAAAATCATAATGATGAAAAAAGTAAATATCCAAATATTTTGTTTTTAGATTATTTAAACTCATCTCAAGTTGGTGTCTCATATGAAGTGAGTAATATCCGTGAGGAGCTGTGCCAAAAAAATATCCAACTTTTGAAATTATAACAAATTCATCTCTTTTCACCCCTTCTTTTTCTAACTTTCTTACCCACCATCCTATTAATCTTTCTGAGTTTCCTAATCCGTATACATCTGCCGTATCAAATATATTTACTCCCATCTTAAAGGCGAGATAAAGCGCTTCTTTTGCATCTTTTTCTTTTACATTATCCCAACCTCCTGCTAATCCTAAATTTGAGAACGGTCCACCAATGCTCCAACATCCAGCACCCAACCTACTAACTTTTAGGCCCGTTTTTCCGAGTATTACATAACTCATAATCAAGTCTAAGAAAATTTAATTATTTAAATTTTTGATTTAGATTTTTGTATGAAAAAAGTAAAAGAAATAGAATTAAAATGTCAAGTTTTAGACAAACTTCAACTTGAAAAGTGCTTAGAGAATTTAAAGTTTTTAAAGAAAGTAAGAATAAAAGATATTTACTTCGACACGAAAGATGCAAATCTTTACAAAAGAGGAATTTTTATAAGAATAAGAAACGGAAATAAGCTTCAAATTAAGTTTAATCCTTCTGACGTACTTAATCAAAATGAAGTAAGCATACATGAAATCTGTTCGGAATATTCATTTGAATTATCTTTATCTAAAGATGATGTTGACAAGTTAAATACCATTTTTAGATTTTTAAATCTAAAACAAATTTCGACCCCATCTATTGACGAATTGAAGAAGATAAATAGCTTAATAGATTCTATCATAATAGATAAAGAAAGAAAAGTGTTTACTAACGGAAAATTTTTAATTGTCGTTGATAATGTTAAAGAGCTGGGAACTTTCATTGAAATAGAAGCTAAAGTTGAGAAAAACGAAAATATAAATATAAACACTATAAAAAATGAAATGTTAAAGATAATTGAAAGCTTAAGGGTAAGGAAAATTACAACTGGGTATAATGAGTTATGGTGGAGAAAATATAATTTTGAAATCTATCTTCAAGGAAGATATCTTTTAGAAGAGGATTATAAAAAATGGAAGAAATCAGAAAGTAAAAAGCATAATTTTCATAGTTTTTAACTACTTTATCTTCTTCCCAACCTTTCTTTCCCATTCTTCATACTTTAAACTCTTTTTTCTTCGAATAATCCAACTAGTGCCAAAAGAATATACTTGAGGAAAGAATATAAAACCTCTCACTTATATATATTAGTTTTTATACGGCAATTGTCTATTTTTGGTGGCAAGCATATCCTCGCAATAATTGAGAGACTTTCTCTTTAATTTCATCTCTTTTTATAAGTTCGTGCCATTCTTTACGTCCAATTATATTGTCCTTAGAACTTTTATGGAATTTCTTAAAAAATCCGTAAAATTTTTTCTATTCTTCCAGAAAGGTTTCAGAGAGATATAAATTTCTTTTATTTTAGGGTCAGCTTTCCACCAAGGAGTAAACCACAAACTTTTCTTGTAAAAACCAATTTCGGGTAAAACAAATCCGACAACAGCTTCCGAAAGAAACCATAGTTTTTTCTCTTTTTCCGTATATTTTTCTTTATCTAAGAATTTCACATTTATTTTAAATTTTTTCTCCAAAATATCCCAAAAGTACAAGTGAAATAATTCCTCGGCCAGCGTGTTTAATGTATCTGTATTTTTCAGAAATCCGAAAATTTCAATCTCATTTTTCGGATAAAAATAGCGACCTGCCCACGCACAAGAGAGAAAACATTTATAGTTCTGAAATTTCCATTCAAAATTTGTTAGATTCATTATGTCTTCAAAAAATCTTTTCTCAACAGATTTCCAAAGCTCTCTTATTTCTTTTCGCCTTTTCCTTAATTTTTCGAGAATGGATTTTTTGTTTATTTTAAAATGATTTGCTATTTCTTCTGAAG